>NZ_JBGOBM010000002.1:0-294667 GCF_041475995.1 Chryseomicrobium imtechense
TCCTCGATCTTGCGACCGGAGAAGGTAGATTGGGTGTATGCACAGAGGATGATCTTCAACATCATCTTCGGGTGATAAGCTGGGCACCCATTGTCACGTCGAAATTCTTGAAATGCTTCATTAGGGATGCTCTCGACCAGACGGTCGATAGAGAAGGCGATGTCATCTTTTGATAATTTCATCTCGATATCTAGGGGTAAGACCAGTTGATTCATGTTATAATCTTTAAACATAAGGACACTTCTTTCGATTTGGATTTTGTTGTGGTGACTCAATTCTATCAGAAGTTGTCCTTATTTTTGTACACAAAAAGCGCGCACCGCAGAATTTTCTGCAGTGCGCGCTTTTTCAATTAGAGTCTAGGTTTTGTCCCAGCCTCTTCACTCACTGATTCAATTCAAACTCTTCTTGCACATACTTCCCATAATGCTTCGACGCTTTATAATTAAAGACAGCCATATATCCACCGAGTGCCATAAAGATACCCGCAATAACGTATGTTAACGTTTCTGGAAATAAAAAGACATAATTTAATCCAAATAAGAAGACGAAGGCGCCTAAACAAATACTTGCTTTAGCTGCATACCACTTCTTGCGTATTGGAAGATCCGTTCGAAATTGTCTTGTTTTAAAATAGAAATACCATACAATAGAGATAACTATAGCAATTACTAATATTGAATTCATTCGTTTCCCTCCAAAACCGTACTTTCTCTAGTTTAACGACTTTTACATGAAAATGCGACATTTGGGAACGACTCTACAGGAGGAAACTATATGCATCGTCAAATACTGGACAAAATTAAACACTATTCTAAAATTGTGATTCACCGCCACGTTCGACCTGATCCAGATGCGTACGGCTCCTCAATCGGCCTTCACATGCTACTCAAGCACAACTACCCAGAAAAAGAGATCTATGTAACAGGCAAACATGATTTAACTCTAGATTATCTTGCAAAACCAATGGTTGTTCCGGATTCTGCATTTGAAAATGCCTTGATTATCGTAACAGATACTGCAAACACAGAACGAATCGATGATGAACGCTATAAAAAAGGGGAATTCTTGATTAAAATTGATCACCATCCAAACGAAGATCCCTATGGAGATATCGTGTATGTAGATACACAAGCAAGTTCAGCTAGCGAAATTATTTACTCGTTATTCAAAACAGGAGAGCAGCAAGAAGACTGGACACTTCCGGATCAAGCAGCACGGCTTCTCTATGCAGGAATCGTAGGGGACACTGGTCGATTCATGTTCACTAGTACATCACTCAAAACGATGAGCTATGCAGGTGAATTAATGGGCTATGATTTCGATCGTACGAAATTATTTAATGAGATGTATGAAGTGTCTCCAAATGTATTGAAATTAAAAGGATACGTGTACGAGAATTTTGAGATGAAAAATGGCATCGGGCATGTGAAATTATCGAAGCGTCTACTTGAAGAATATGGCGTAAGTCAATCTGAAGCATCTCTTTTAGTGAGTGCTCTTGCAGATGTTCAAGGCATGCGGGCATGGGTGTTTTTCATTGAAGATTCTGACAGTATTCGCGTTCGTTTACGCTCTAAAGGTCCAGTGATTAACGGCATTGCTAAAAAGTTCAATGGCGGTGGTCACCCACTAGCCTCTGGTGCCACGATTTACAAATGGGATGAAGTAGAAGATGTCTTAAACGAAATGTATCACTTATAGGAGGGGCCTATGACGATCTGCTATCCACAAATCATTACATCGATGGATCTATTACAAAGTACGATCCGGCTTGATCGTCTAGGGGACCATCTGAGTAAAAATGCTATTAAATTAGCTGCACTAACCAATTCAACCCTTTATGGGGTGCAGGCGTTTCACTCTGAAATGGTAAAACGCAATATCCAACCTATCATTGGTCTTCGCTATCAATTGGAAATTAATGAAGGGGAGCGGGTGGAAGTGGTGAGTTACGCGCGCACACAAAAAGGGTGGAAAAACTTACTGAAGCTCTCAAGCGCTATCGAGACGAGACATGTGCCAGCCGTTCCACAAAAATGGTTTACGGCGTATTCTGAAGGATTGGTTTCATTACTTGTAACGACGCGACACGTGTACCCACAACTCTCCGCATTGTATTCTCCCACTACTGTTCCAGCTATCTCGTTTGAAACAGCAACGGACGAAGAATTTATAGCGCAGTTAAAGTCCAATCATCCTTTTGTGATGCCATACGCTCCTGCGCAGCTTGAGACCAAAGACGACCAATTGGCCTATCGCCTTTTGCAAGCACTTGACCAAGGCAAAAAATTGCATGAAGTAGCAGAGCCCGAGGTTCATTCCCTTTATTCGACAACTCAATGGGAAGAATTGTTCGCAAATCTAAAAGGATGGGATCAGTCATTTTATAAGTTGTTTTCCTCATCCTATTCCTTGGTATCTGAAACGCCTTTACTACCGAAATTCCCTATGCTTGAAGGTGCGAATACTGCGGACTACTTGCGCCAACTGAGCTATGGTCGATTAGAGAAATTGATGGGGAATTTACCTACGGCTTATCAGGAGCGGCTCGACTACGAACTATCTATCATTGAGAAGATGGGCTACAGTGATTATTTCTTAATCGTGCAAGATTTTATTCACTATGCAAAGTCAAAAGGAATCTCTGTCGGACCAGGTCGCGGTTCTTCTGCAAGTTCATTAGTTGCCTATGCTCTTGGGATAACTGGTATTGATCCTCTTGAGTATGGTTTATTGTTTGAGCGTTTTTTAAATCCAGAGCGTGTCTCACTTCCCGATATTGATGTGGATTTTACAGATTATCGCCGTGATGAAGTGATTGCTTATGTGCGTGATAAATATGGTGCTCAGTACGTTGCACAGATTTTAGCGTTTGGAACACTCTCAACAAAAGCAGTTGCTCGCGAAGTAGCCCGGGTGATGGAATTTTCACAAGAAACATTAAGTTTTTTATCAAAAGCCATTCCTTCTCAAGTGTCATCCCTGCAAAAAGCGCTTGCAGAAAATAGAGAATTACAAGCCTTTGTAGCCCGTGATGAGAAACATGCGCTCTGGCTTGACCTGGCAACAAGGCTTGAAGGGATGCCGCGCAATGTTACTGTTCACGCTGCAGGTGTCATTATTTCACCAGTACCACTTGTCGATGTTGTACCAATTGAAGAGCATCAAGATGGTATGTATTTGACTCAGTGGACAATGAAAGAAGTAGAAGCAGCGGGACTGTTGAAGATGGACTTTTTAGGACTCCGAAATTTGACGTTGATCGAGCAAATGACAGCGCGGATACGAGAAACTGAGAACGTCTCTTTTCGTACCGAGCAAATTGATCGAGAAGATAAAGGAGCATTAAAGCTTCTAGCATCCGGTGACACACTTGGCGTATTTCAGTTTGAATCCGCTGGAATGCGCAAGGCGTTGACGGTTGTAAATCCAGAGTCATTCCGTGAAGTTGTAGCTGTAAATGCCTTGTTTCGACCAGGACCAATGGCATTTATTCCGAATTTTGCTGCTCGGAAAAAAGGACAAGAAAAGGTGAGCTATCCCCATCCCTCGGTTGAGCCGATTTTACGGGAAACCTATGGAATCATTGTCTATCAAGAGCAAATCATGCAAATTGCACGTGCAGTTGCAGGATATACATATGCCGAAGCGGATTTGCTGCGCCGAGCAGTGAGTAAAAAAGATCGAGCCGTTTTGATGCGCGAGAAAAAGAAATTTGTAGATTCGGCACGTCGACAACAAGTTGATGAATCGGTTGCATCAAATTTATATGAATTGATTGTACGTTTTTCTGAGTACGGATTCCCAAAAAGCCATGCGACAGCTTACAGTTTAATTGCGATGCAAATGGCGTATATCAAAGCCCATTATCCAAAAATCTTTTATGCTACGTTACTTACTTCATCAGCAGGCAATCGTGACAAACAGTTGGCACTATTCCGTGAGATGAAGCGGCGATCGATTCCTCTTCTGCCTCCAGATCTTTGGAAAAGTTCAACACGATTTACTGTTGACGGTGACGGAATTCGAATAGGATTAAGCAGTATTAAAGGCATTTCAAAACCCTTTTTAGTTCAGCTTCTTGAAGTGAGAAAACTCAGGCAGTCGCCTTGGCAATCGTTATTTGAACTCGCTTCTGATTTATCAGCAGTGCATTTCACGCGTCAAACGATTGAGCCACTTATTAAAGCTGGAGCACTAGATTTTTTAAGGAAAGATCGAGCTGTTCTACTTGCAAGTCTTGATCCAGCTGTCATGCATGCGGAACTTGTGCGACCAAGTGATAAAGTAGATTTGTTGTCTGGATCGATTGCCTCTTTTGGAGAACCCAAATATACAGAGAGTGCAGCAATGCCGACAGTCTATAAACTTGCGTATGAGAAAGAAGTGATGGGGACCTATATTTCAACACATCCAGTAGAGGAATTTCGGTCAAAGCTCCATCCTCCTTTACAGTCTTTAGATGAAATCGGACAACAGATTGGAAAGCAGGTAAAAGTCATAGGACTCCTTAAGGAAATCCGAAAAATCCGCACAAAAAAAGGTCAAGCAATGGCTTTTGCTGTGATAGAAGATGAACGTGATGAACTTGACCTCACCTTTTTCCCAGAGACATTTGCTGCTGTCAATGTGCAGCTGAAAGAGCAACAGGTCTACAAGATACAAGGAAAGCTTGACCAACGAAACGGAAGAATGCAATTAATCGTATCAACAGTAGAATCTGTCTAACCGCCAAGATATTTGGCGGTTTTTTTGTTGTCAGCATGAAAAAAATACGGTATGCTACTACATGTGAGTGGTCAGACCACTTTCAAAAAAATGGAAAAAGGTGACGAGATGACGAATGCTTCACCTAAACTATTTACTGAGATTGTCCGTAAACTTCGAGAAATCATCGAGCAACAACGCATACCAATCGGAGGGAAACTTCCGTCCGAGCGCGAATTAGCTGAACGCTTAGAAGTAGGCCGGTCCACCGTTCGAGAAGCACTACGAAGCCTTGAATTACTTGGACTAATTGAAACTAGACGCGGAGAAGGAACTTTTTTAGCAGACTTTCGTAAACATAAATTAGTAGAAGTCCTTGCGACATTTATTTTAAAAGATACCAAGTCTTTAGAAGACATTCTTTCTACAAGACAAGCACTTGAAAAACAAGCGCTATTTGAAATGAGTGCTCAAAATGCACTAAATCTTGTAGGACTAAAAAAAGCTTTAGAAACAACAGATGATATCCAGCAAGAATGGCTAGTAAAAGAATTGATCATTGCTTCAGGTAATCGATTGGCATTAAAAATTTGGCTTTTACTTAATGAATACAGCAGCAATCCACTACGTACATCTCTAACTGATGAAGACCGAGTGGTGTGGAAGAAGCTCCTGACAGCCATTGAAACAACGGATTGGCCCAAGGCACATCAGTTGCTAGAACAGTGGCAAGGTGATTTGAAAGGGGAAGAGACTGAATGATTCGAGAACTATTTGCAAAAAATAAAGTGAAGTACGCAACTGTCCCAAGAAAAACACATAAAAATGATGTTCCAGAAGGCATAATGATGAAGTGTCCTTCATGTAAAAAAAATACATTCACCAAAGAAATTGAAGCAAATCTATGGGTATGTCCACACTGCGAACACCACTATACATTAAATGCTAAGCAGCGAGTGGCACTTTTACTCGAGGAGGAAGGACAACAATCATTTGATACAGACCTTCAAACGACAAATCCACTAGGCTTCCCAGGTTATACAGAAAAGATTCAGTCGGATCAAAAGAAGACAGGTTTAAATGAAGCGGTTTGGACAGGGACTGGCAAGTTGGAAGGCCAACAGGTGGTTCTTGGTGTCATGGATTCAACTTTCCGCATGGGCTCAATGGGGTCTGTTGTCGGTGAAAAAATCACACGTGCCATTGAATATGCAACAAAACACAAATTACCGTTCATCTTGTTTACAGCAAGTGGAGGTGCACGCATGCAAGAGGGCGTTCTTTCACTGATGCAAATGGCCAAAACAAGCGTTGCATTAAACCGTCACCGAAATGAAGGCTTATTATATGTAGCAGTTTTGACGCATCCGACAACAGGTGGTGTCTCTGCAAGCTTTGCTTCACTGGGAGATATTAACTTAGCTGAACCAAAAGCATTAATTGGATTCGCAGGTCGTCGCGTAATCGAGCAGACAGTTCGAGAGAAATTACCGGAAGATTTTCAAACTGCAGAATTTTTACTTGAAAAAGGACAGCTCGATGCTGTAGTTCATCGCCATCAATTGAAACAAACTCTCTCAACTTTAGTAGCCTTGCACAGTAAGGAGGTAGTCAAATGGTAAAAACATTATCGTTTGAAGAACCGATTGAAAAGCTCCAAGCAAAAATTACTGAACTCAAATCCTATACAGAAGACGCTGATGTGGATTTATCCGAAGAAATTGAAAAGCTAGAACTGCGCTTGCACGAACTCCGTGAAGATGTCTATTCGAATCTTCAACCTTGGGACCGCGTCCAAATTGCACGCCATCCTGAGCGCCCGACTACGTATGATTACATTGATGCTTTAATTGAAGATTTCATTGAATTGCACGGAGATCGTAATTACGGAGATGATGCCGCAATCGTAGGCGGTTTAGGAAAATTAAATGGCAACCCGATCACAATTATCGGACATCAACGAGGGCGTGACACGAAAGAAAATGTGCGCCGTAACTTCGGGATGCCACATCCAGAAGGTTACCGGAAAGCGTTGCGTTTAATGAAGCAAGCGGAACAATTTGGCCGTCCTATCCTTTGTTTGATTGACACAAAAGGGGCATACCCTGGAAAAGCGGCAGAAGAACGTGGGCAAAGTGAGGCCATTGCACGAAACTTAATTGAAATGGCGGATCTCTCAGTTCCAGTCGTAAGTATTATTATCGGTGAGGGCGGTAGTGGAGGAGCGCTAGCACTAGGTGTAGCAAATCACGTGCACATGCTTGAAAACAGCACGTATTCCGTTATTTCCCCCGAAGGAGCCGCTTCTATTCTCTGGAAAGACGCGAGCTTAGCTCAAAAGGCGGCAGAATCTATGAAGATAACAGCAGCTGACCTTCAAGAGATGGGAATCATTGATGAGATCATTCCAGAAGTGAGGGGTGGTGCACATCAGGATCAGCAGCAACAAGCTGTATTTGTAAAAGAGGCAATTGTGTCTTCTTTACGCGAACTCTCTTCTTTAGATGCGCACCAATTAGTGGAGCAACGCTACGAAAAATTTGCGAAGATGGGATCATTTTCGTCCTAGAATCGCATGGTTTTAAAGATACACCTACCTTTTTTCGGAAACGAGAAAAGGTTTTTTTGTCCCATGAAAATAATTCTGAAAATAAAGCGTTTTCATTGTTTCCCAACTTAGACATCTGACATCTTGCATGATAAGCTAAATGAAGAAATGGTGACGCGAGGAGGATTTCTTGTGAAGAGAATTGCTGTATTAACAAGTGGTGGAGATGCACCTGGTATGAATCCAGCTATTCGAGCAGTCGTTCGAAAAGGGATTTATGAAGGACTTGAGGTTTATGGCATATATAACGGCTACCAGGGTTTGATTGAAGGTAAAATTGAACCGATGACCCTTGGTTTCGTAGGAGATATCATTCAGCGTGGTGGAACGAAGCTGTATTCCGCACGTTGTCCAGAGTTCCGTACGAAAGAAGGGCAACAAAAAGCTCTAGAACAAATTAAAAAGCATGAAATCGATGGTTTAGTCATCATTGGTGGAGACGGATCCTATCAAGGTTCTATGGTTTTAACAAATCATGGTATTCCATGTGTTGGTATTCCAGGCACTATTGATAATGATATTCCAGGTACGGATTATACGTTAGGATTTGATACAGCACTCAATACAGTGGTAGAAGCGATCGATAAGATCCGTGATACCGCAACATCTCATGAGCGCACGTTTATCATTGAAGTGATGGGCCGTGATGCTGGTGATATTGCTGTATGGGCAGGACTTGCTGGAGGTGCGGAAACAATTGTGATTCCAGAAGTGAACGAATCGATGGAGTCCATAGTGAAACGCTTAGAAAGCGGTTCTGAACGCGGAAAAAAACATAGTATTATTGTTGTAGCTGAGGGCGTGATGAGTGGAAACGATTTTGCTGCAAAACTTAAAGAGTATACATCGATGGATACGCGTGTGTCTGTTCTTGGACATATCCAACGAGGAGGAACACCTTCTGCGCGCGATCGTGTAATGGCCAGCCAGTTCGGAGCAAAAGCAGTTGAAGTGCTCTTACAAAATAAAGGCGGACGTGCAATCGGTTTACGCCACAATAAAGTGGTCGATTATGATATGAAAGAAGCTTTCGAAGGGCAACATGATTTAGATCTATCCATGTATCATCTATCAAAAGAATTATCTATCTAAGCGAGGAGCTAATTAAACATGAGAAAAACAAAAATTGTATGTACCATTGGACCAGCCAGTGAAAGCGAGGAAATGTTAGAAAAGTTGATTTTAGCAGGCATGAACGTTGCACGTTTAAACTTTTCACATGGAAGTCATGAAGAACATGGTGCTCGTATTCAGCGCATCCGTGAAGTATCAAAACGATTAAACAAAATTGTAGGTATTTTACTCGACACAAAAGGGCCTGAAATTCGCACACACAAAATGGAAAATGATGCGATTGAATTGGCAACAGGACAAAAGATTGCCATCTCAACAACAGAAGTTCTTGGGAACAATGAAGTCTTCTCGATTACGTATGATAAGTTGATTGAAGATGTTACTCCAGGTTCGATTATCTTATTGGATGATGGTTTGATTGAACTTCGCGTAGAATCCATCGACATGGAAGCTGGGAAAATCCACACAACAATTATCAATGCAGGAACTCTTAAGAACAACAAAGGTGTAAACGTCCCAGGTGTATCTGTACAATTGCCAGGAATTACAGAAAAAGATGCACAAGACATCTTATTTGGAGTCGAACAAGACGTTGACTTCATTGCCGCATCTTTCGTGCGTCGCGATTCGGATGTATTAGAAATTCGTGAGTTACTTGAGAAAAATGGTGGAAGCCATATTCAAATCGTACCAAAGATTGAAAACCAAGAGGGTGTCGACAACATCGACAAAATTCTAGAAGTATCGGACGGGTTGATGGTTGCCCGTGGAGATTTAGGCGTTGAAATACCTGCTGAAGAAGTGCCTCTTGTTCAAAAGAAATTGATTTCAAAATGTAATCAACTTGGGAAAGCGGTTATTACAGCTACGCAAATGTTGGATTCGATGCAACGTAACCCACGCCCAACACGCGCAGAAGCTTCTGACGTTGCAAACGCAATTTTAGATGGAACAGATGCAATCATGCTTTCAGGTGAGACAGCTGCTGGGATGTATCCAGTAGAATCAGTTGAGACGATGCATAAAATTGCAGTACGTACTGAAAAAGCAGTCGATTATCGTTCAGTTGTAGGAAAACTGAGCAAAAAACGTGGTGTCAACATGACGGATGCAATTGGTCAAGCAGTTGCGCATACATCCCTTAACTTAAATGTAAAAGCAGTGCTAGCACCAACGGAAAGTGGTCACACAGCAAAAATGATTTCAAAATTCCGTCCTGGTGTTCCAATCATCGGTGTAACACCTTCTCCTCGACCTGCACGCCAACTAACACTCGTGTGGGGTGTCTATCCAATTATTGGTGCAAAAGCACATACGACGGATGAAATTTTAGAAACATCGATTGATGAGAGTTTAGAACATGGTTACGTGTCACATGGTGATTTGGTCATCATCACTGCTGGTGTTCCTGTCGGAAAAGCTGGTACAACAAACCTTATGAAAGTCCATGTTATAGGTGACATGGTTGCTAAAGGTCAAGGAATCGGAAAAACAACTGCGATCGGTAATGCGTATGTTGTTAAACCTGGTGAAATAGCAGATCCTGAAAGAGCGCAGGGCAAAATTTTGGTTACAGTCGGTACAGATAAAGAGATGGTACCAGCAATTGAAAACTGTGCAGGCCTCGTTGCTGAAGAAGGTGGTTTAACAAGCCATGCAGCAGTTGTAGGTTTAACACTTGGTAAACCAGTAATCGTAGGAGTAGAGAATGCGACTTCCTTGATTGAAGACGAGCAAGAAATTACAATAGATGCAGAGTCTGGTGCAATTTATCACGGTCAGGCCCATATTATTTAAGGACGTGATGACGTGAAATGGATTCTATTGTCCGTTGTTCTTTTTCCTATCGTCGAACTCATTCTTTTTCTGACAGTTGGTAAGGCGATCGGTGTCTTATGGACGCTCGGGCTGATTCTCGTTTCAGGAATCGTGGGAATTTATTTAGTTCGCACTGTAGGAATTCAAGCTTTTAAAGAACTCCCCAAACAGATTGAGCGAGGAGAGCATCCTGCCAATACCGTAGTGGATGGTGTATTAATTGGTATTGGAGCAGTTCTAGTGCTGCTACCAGGTTTTTTGACAGATGTCATTGGAATTACGCTACTGTTAGCGCCAACTCGAAAACTGTATCGACCTGCTATCAATCGATTCATCCAACGTAAAATCCGTAAAGGGAATATTATTGTTGTGCGTTAATCGTGTCTGGCCAGTTTACTGGTCAGGCTTTTTTTGTGATGTGCTTTAGCCCAGGTCATTATAGGGGATAAAGCAAAGGCTAGAAAAAGAGCAGTATAAACGGGTGTCACAAATTGTAGGAAAAAAAGAACGAGTACAACTGAACTACCAAAGAATAGTATTTTTTTGCTAGAAGGACTCATCAATTACATCCAATCTTTTCAAATATTTAGGGAATGAACTGTCGCACAATTGTTATTTATTTATAAATTCAAGCGTTTTCATTCACAAACCCGCCATAATTAGCTATAATACGAAAGGTAAGGTTGTTGAGAGGTACATAGAAACAATTCAAAGGAGAGAGACACATGACATCCACACGTGGACTTGAAGGTGTTGTAGCAACGCAATCAGCGATCAGTTCAATTATTGACGATACGTTGACTTACGTAGGCTATGACATTGATGATTTAACGAACAACGCAAGCTTTGAAGAAGTTGTCTACCTTTTATGGCACAAACGTCTTCCAAAGCACGATGAATTAGCAGAATTGAAGCAGCAACTAGCTGAGCATATGGCAGTACCAGCGGAAGTGTTAGCTCACTTTAAAACATATGATAGTCAATCTGTTCACCCAATGACTGCTCTACGTACGGCAGTATCGATGCTTGGTCTTTTTGATGAGGCAGCTGAAGATATGTCAGACGAAGCAAACTACTTAAAAGCAATCAAACTACAAGCAAAGTTACCAACTCTTGTAACAGCATTTGCACGTGTGCGTAAAGGTGAAGAGCCAGTACAACCACGTCAAGACTTAACATATGCTGCTAACTTCTTATACATGTTGTCTGGTAAAGAGCCAGAAGCAATTGAAATCGAAGCGTTCGATAAAGCACTAGTTCTTCACGCTGACCACGAGCTAAACGCTTCTACATTTACAGCGCGTGTTTGTGTAGCTACACTTTCAGACATGTACTCAGGTGTTGTAGCTGCAATCGGTGCACTAAAAGGGCCACTTCACGGCGGAGCAAACGAACAAGTAATGAAAATGCTTTCTGAAATCGGTTCAGTTGAAAATGTAGAGAGCTATATTCAAAACAAGCTCGACAACAAAGAAAAAATTATGGGCTTTGGTCACCGCGTATATCGCAATGGCGATCCTCGTGCTAAACACCTTCGCGAAATGTCACAGAAATTGACAGCTTTACGTGGAGAGTCGAAATGGTACGAGATGTCTGTTAAAATTGAAGAGTTGGTAACTGGCCAGAAGAAACTTCCACCAAACGTGGACTTCTATTCGGCTTCCGTATATCACTCATTGAATATTGATCACGATTTGTTCACACCAATTTTCGCGGTTTCCCGTGTATCTGGTTGGACAGCACATATCTTAGAGCAATATTCAGACAACCGTCTAATTCGCCCACGTGCTGAATATACAGGACCTGGCATGCAGACTTACGTACCGATTGACGAGCGCTAATCAGTACGACGAGGGCTACCGCATTTTATGCGTCTAGCCCTTTACTCATGACCTTTAGGAGGAGACTACTACAATGACAAACGGTAAAATTACAGTAGAAAACGGTGTACTTAACGTACCAAACGAACCAGTAATTCCATTCATCGAAGGTGATGGAACTGGCCCAGATATCTGGAACGCAGCAGTTCGCGTATTAGATGCTTCTGTTGAAAAAGCATTCGGTGGCGAGAAAAAAATCCAGTGGAAAGAAGTTTTAGCTGGAGAAAAAGCATTCAACCAAACAGGTGAGTGGTTACCACAAGCAACTCTAGACACAATTGATGAGTACCTTTTAGCAATCAAAGGACCTCTTACTACACCAATCGGTGGCGGAATTCGTTCATTGAACGTAGCACTTCGTCAAGAGCTTGACCTGTACGCATGTGTACGTCCAGTCCGTTACTTCGATGGTGTTCCTTCACCAGTTCGTCGTCCAGAAGATACAGACATGGTCATCTTCCGTGAAAACACAGAAGATATCTATGCAGGTATCGAGTACGCGAAAGGTTCTGACGAGGTGAAAAAACTTGTTGATTTCCTACAAGGTGAAATGGGCGTTAAAAACATCCGCTTCCCTGAAACTTCTGGTATCGGGATCAAACCTGTATCTGAAGAGGGAACAAAGCGTTTAGTACGTGCTTCTCTTGAGTATGCAATCAAAGAAGGCCGCGAATCATTAACACTTGTTCACAAGGGGAACATCATGAAGTTCACTGAAGGAGCTTTCAAAAACTGGGGCTATGAAGTGGCTGAGCAAGAGTTTGGCGACAAAGTATTCACTTGGAACCAATACGATAAAATTAAAGAAGAGCAAGGGACAGAAGCAGCTGACAAAGCGCAAAGCGATGCACTGGCTTCAGGCAAAATCTTAGTAAAAGATTCGATTGCTGATATCTTCTTACAACAAATCTTAACTCGTCCAAAAGAGTTCGATGTAGTAGCTACAATGAACTTGAACGGAGATTACATCTCAGATGCACTTGCTGCACAAGTAGGTGGAATCGGAATCGCACCAGGAGCAAACATCAACTATGTAACGGGTCACGCAATCTTCGAAGCAACTCACGGAACTGCTCCGAAATATGCAGGTCTTGATAAAGTAAACCCATCTTCAGTAATCCTTTCAGGAGTATTAATGCTTGAGCACCTTGGATGGACAGAAGCTGCGAAACTAATCATGGACTCTATGGAGAAAACAATTTCTTCTAAAGTTGTAACATATGACTTTGCACGTCTAATGGACGGCGCTACAGAAGTGAAATGTTCGGAGTTCGCTGACGAGTTAATCAAAAACATGTAATTGCTTTTTACCGGATCCTTTTGGGTCCGGTTTTTTAAAAGATAAGAAAGTATATAATTTTTGATGCCATGAGCCCAGTGTTCATGGTATTTTGATTTTATGGAGACAAATATTCTTAAGCAGATTTTCTTTGATCAGAATCGTCATTGGGAGAAGTTTGTTCAAAAGCATCGCAGACTTATAAGACCGGTGGTCTTGAAAGAGATCAAAAAATTTCAAGGGTGCGGAAAGGTTGTCAATGGATTCAAATTGTTTGTGTGTGAGGGATGCCATCATACTAAAAAGGTGGCCTACCGCTGCAAAGGTAGATTCTGTACGACATGTTCAGTAGGTGAGAGTGAAGAGTGGAGTCGCATCTTGTTTGACTAGCGACAGATTGCCTTTCTTGATACACTAGAATCAAAGGGAAGAATGG
Organism: Chryseomicrobium imtechense; assembly: GCF_041475995.1. Taxonomy (NCBI): domain Bacteria; kingdom Bacillati; phylum Bacillota; class Bacilli; order Caryophanales; family Caryophanaceae; genus Chryseomicrobium; species Chryseomicrobium imtechense. Next base: position 13,806 of record NZ_JBGOBM010000002.1, read on the forward strand.
AGGAATTGTCCGTGTTATTAGGGAAGAAGCGAAAACTAGGGCGCAAAATAGAAGATATCTCAGTCGGTGAAAAGCTCGTCATCACTGAAAAAATAGAAGATAAAGATTTACTACTTTATTTAGGTCTTACAAATGATGCAAATCCGCTTTACATACAACATGACTATGCCATGAAAACCACATTTGAAAAGCCAGTCGTGCCAACGATCATGCTCACTGGTATTGTCACATCCGCTGTGTCGAAATATATGCCAGGTCCTGGTTCACATGTCTTCCAACAAATTCTCTCGTTTCCTCATGCAAGCTATCACTATGATACGCTTGAATTTATTTTTGAGGTGAAAGAAGTAGACGCTGCCAACAATAAAATTACTGTGGCAGTCGAAGCGAAAAATGAGCAACAAAAAGTCGTGGTTGTTGGGGAGTTACAGGTGCTTCCGCCAAGACTTTCAAATCGAATGATGGAACAATCAATGGAGAATTTCTAATACTCAGGTTTGAAAAGGGGTTTTCATATCACTGAGGGGGAAAAGACGATGGCTAAAATTCTTGTTATTGAAGATGAACAATCGATTCAAACGTTATTGACGTACAATTTAAAAGAGGCAGGCTATGAAGTCATCAATGCACTAGATGGTCGTGAAGGGCTTGAAAAAGCGGAGCAGGAAAATCCGGATCTTATTTTATTGGATTGGATGCTTCCGCATATGGATGGAATGGATATATGCAAAAATCTTCGCCTTCAAAAAAACCAAGTGCCTATCATCATGTTAACAGCGAAAGATGCTGAATTTGATAAAGTGTTGGGGCTTGAGCTTGGAGCCGATGATTATATGACGAAACCATTCAGTCCACGGGAAGTACTTGCACGTGTGAAAGCTCTACTTCGACGCTCCAGTATTAACGAAGGCTTCGATTCATCAGGTGAAAAGAAATACCAGTTTGGCGATCTTGTCATTTATCCAGACCGTTTTGAGGTTTTGAAAAGTGGCGAGAGTCTTGAATTTACGCCAAAAGAATTTGAGCTATTGGTGTACTTGGTTGAAAATAAAAACCGCGTATTAACACGTGATCAGCTGTTGAGTTCGGTTTGGAATTACGATTTTGCAGGTGACACACGTATTGTGGATGTTCATGTCAGTCATATTCGTGAAAAAATCGAGGAAAATAGTCGCAAACCTTTCTACATCAAAACGATTCGTGGATTGGGGTACAAATTTGAGGAGCCGAAAAGAGGATGAGAACGTTTTATAGTCGACTCCTCTTCGTCTTTGCTGTCCTGTATGCCGTGATGCTCGCTGCTCTCGGCATCGTCTTAGGACAGCTTTTTCCAATTGTTTTCGCCCAGCGATTGCAGGTAGAGCGTGAAGACCTTTATATTTTTTATATCGTATTGTTTGTCGTTCTTGGACTGTTTTATCTCGTCTCTTTATGGGTAGCGAGTAGAGTACTTGCTCGTTACATTAAGCCATTTGATGATATTTCAACGACGGCGCTGCAGCTTGCTGATGGCGATTACACAGTGCGTGTTTTTGAAGATGATCTGACAGGGATCACTACACTTAGCCATTCTCTAAACGTTTTAGCACGGAATCTTCAAGAGATGTCTCAACAGCGTGAAAGTGAGCAAGAGCGACTAAAAACATTGATTGAGACAATGGGTTCGGGTCTTATTGTACTTGGTCGATCTGGTACGATTTCCATCATGAACAAAACATTTGGCCAGTTATTTGGCTTACAGTTCAAAGAAGTTCGTTCCAAAAACTATCAAGACATTGGCCTTCCTAAAGATTTAGAATCATTTGCTTATCAGCTCTTGATGACAGAAACGCCAACACGAAAACAATTACGCTTAAATACAGCGAAGGGTTTTCGGTATACAGAGTGTTACGGAGCACCGGTTATCGGAGAGTACGGTAAATGGCTGGGCATGGTCATCGTCATTCACGACATCACCGAACTGAAACACCTTGAAAAAGTGCGTCAAGACTTCGTGGCGAACGTGTCACATGAACTCAAAACACCGGTCACATCGATTAAAGGATTCACCGAAACATTACTATACGGCGCTTATCAAAAGGAAGAGACCTTGCTAGAGTTCTTAGAAATCATTAAACTAGAGAGCGACCGTCTGCAATTGTTGATTGATGATTTGCTTGACCTTTCAAAAATGGAACAGCAGGAATTTGAAATGCGAAAAACAGCGGTCTCTGTACAGACTCTCTTTGAGAGAGCTCTCCAGATTACAAGGCAATCGGCTGAAGCAAAAGAAATTCATCCACTCATTGAAGGAGATGACTCACTGCTTGTAAAAGGCGATGAGAACCGTTTGCTACAAATTGTCGTCAATCTAGTGAGTAATGCTATAACGTACTCAAGTCCAGGCACCGCCATCACCCTAAGAAGTGACAAACACCAGCAATACGGTATTTTGATCATTCAAGATGAAGGGATTGGTATGGGTCCTGATGAACTTCCGAGAATTTTTGAGCGGTTTTACCGTGTGGATAAAGCACGGTCACGAAATAGCGGGGGAACAGGTCTTGGACTCGCTATCGTCAAACATTTAGTAGAAGCACACAATGGAAAAATAGAAGTAGAAAGTGAAGTTGGAAAAGGAACAACATTCAAAGTGTATGTCCCTTTAGTCACTTCCTAGTTTGGAGGAAAGTTATGCAACAGAAGTTTTTACCGGTCATTATAGGAACAGATATGAATGCTTACAATATGGCGATTTCATTTCATGAAGAATACGGAGTTCACTCCGTACTCGTAGGAAAAGAAGAGATGTCATTTACGAGCTTAAGCTCGATTCCTCGAGCGATTGAATATGATAAAGATTTATGGAACAAAGATGCATTTGTGTCGATTCTAGGTTCTGTAGCAGAGAAGTACCAACAGCCAGACGTGCAGCTTGTACTCATTGGAACAAACGATTTTTATGTACGTTTAATTATTGAAAATCAAGAACAATTACGTCAATGGTATGTATTCAATTACATGTCAGAAGATCTAATGAACGATTTGCTCGTGAAAAAGAATTTTTATCGACTTTGCGACGAACACGGATTGGACACCCCGGATACGTATTTCTATAGCTGTAAAGAGCAAGGGATTTTTGATAAAGACATCCAATACCCCGTTATTATCAAACCAAGTAATGGAGTCGAATATTATAAAAATAAATTCCCTGGGCAACAAAAAGTCTACCGTGTTGAATCGAAACAAGAGCTCCAACACGTCCTTGATCAAGTGAATGCGTCTGGCTATCAAGAAGACATGATTATTCAAGACTTCATCCCAGGGGACGACACGTTCATGTGGGACTCCGTGTTTTATGTGAACTCTCGCGGAAAATCTGAGCTAGGGACGCTTGCGCAAGTCGTGTTACAAGAACATACCGTGACAGCTATCGGAAATTATACAGCACTAGTGACGCGCTATGATGAAGAGCTGATGAAAAAGTTGCAACACTTTTTAGAGGCAGTCGGTTATCAAGGCTTTGCTAATTTTGATTTAAAATACGATGCACGTGACGGTAAGTACAAAGTGTTTGAAGTCAATATTCGCCAAGGACGATCAAGCTACTACACAACGGCTTGTGGGCACAACATGGCAAAATACTTTGTTGACGATATTTTACTCGGTGTTGAGAAAGAACTGACCTATTTGAATACGGAGTATTTGTTTACAGTCGTTCCTAAAATTGTCCTGAAAAAGTTTGTCGATAACCATGCCATCAATGAAGAATGCCGAAAGTTGATTCGCCAAGGCAAATGGGGCAACCCGATGTTTTATAAAGGCGATACAAACTTTAAACGGAAATTCTATTTAGTTGCGCGTCAGGTGAACTATTACCGGAAGTATAAGAATAATCAGTGGGAATCTTAACAAGCGATTCATATGTCCTTTACAATGTTCGCTTATTATAAAGATAACCCCTTTTCCAAACTGGAAAAAGGAAACCGAGTCGGCAAATGCTGGCTCGGTTTTCTTTTTTTATGAAACTTTCCAGAAGGTCGTCCGTATAAAGTACAGACAACTGAAAGGAGATTACATAATGACTACAAAACGCGTACTTACAATTATCAGTGTGTCGATTGCTGGACTCTTCCTACTTATTGCACTTGCTACCTCATGGTATACAGTGGACGAATCTGAACAAGCTATTGTCATCACATTCGGTGATGCAGGTGACCCGATTACAGAACCAGGGCTAAAGTTCAAAATGCCATGGCCAGTCCAGACTGTTGAAAAATTGTCGAAAGAAACGTTTAGCCTTCAATTTGGCTATCAACAAACAGCAGACGGTGAAATCGTCTCGTATGATGATGAAACAAAAATGATTACAGGGGATGACAACATCGTCCTTGCTGACCTCGTGGTGCAGTGGCGTATTACAAATCCACGTGATTACCTTTTCAATTCAGAAAACCCGAGGGAATTGTTGCACTCTGCAACATCCGCTTCCATTCGATCTGTAATTGGTAGCTCACGTATTGACGATGCATTAACTTCTGGTAAAGCAGAAATTGAAGCTTCCACACGCGATCTACTAGCTGACCTTGTAACAAAATACGATATCGGCATCTCAGTGTTATCTGTAAACCTACAAGACGTTGAACTTCCGAATGAAGAAGTGCGTCAAGCCTTCACTGCAGTTCGTGATGCTGAAGAACAAAAAAATATTAAAGTGAACCAAGCTGGTCGTTACGAAAATCAACGCCTTGGAGAAGCAAATGGTGAAAAAGATGCTATTATCTCAAATGCTACTGGAGAAAAGATTGCTCGTATCGAACAAGCGCGCGGAGATGTAGCATTATTTAATGAGCTCTATGCGGAATACGCGCAAAACGAACAAATCACGCGGGACCGTTTGATTTTGGAAACGTTAGAAGCGGTGCTTCCGAATGCACAACTCTACATCATGAATGGCGACAATGGACCAATGACGTACCTACCATTAACGGGTCCTCGTGCAGCTGCACCAGTCGTAACAGAAGGGACGGATAATGAATGACCGATAAAGATCCAAAGTTTGTCTCACTTGAAGAACGCTTTGCTATGAACAAAAAGAAAAAGCCCGCTGGTAAAGCATCTGACTTTCAAATCGACTGGAAAAAACACGGCAAAATCATTGCAGGTGTCATTGTTGGATTCATCGTTCTAGTCATCTTGCTCACCAATGTGTATGTCGTGAAAGAAGGCGAGTACAAAATTGTGCGCCAGTTTGGTGAAATCGTGAAAGTTGTCGATGAACCTGGTCTAGGTGTAACCGTTCCATTTATTCAAAGTACAACGACTGTTCCGAAGTACTTAATGAACTATGAGATTTCAGAAGCAGAAATCAATACACTTGATAAACGACGCATCATCATTGACAATTATGCGGTCTGGAAAGTCAATAATCCGCAATTGATGATTGCCAATGCAGGAACGTTAATCAATGCAGAAGCTCGTATGGAAGAATTCATTTATTCGGTTGTCCGAACAGAACTTGGTCGTTTAGCGTATGCAGAAATCATCAATGATGAAGATTCATCACGCGGCAGTCTTGGAGAACAAGTCACAGCTCGCGTGAACGAATTGCTCTCGGCAGACAACTACGGAATTGAAGTGCTCGATGTGCGCATCAAACGCACAGATCTTCCAGTAGAAAATGAACAAGCGGTTTATCAAGACATGATTTCAGAACGTGAGAAGATTGCACAGAAGTTCTTATCTGAAGGGGATGCAGACAAACGTCGTATCGAAGCAGAGACAGACCGTGAAGTGCGTGAAATCATTGCCAATGCAGAACGTGAAGCAGCTGTCATCATCTCTGAAGGAGAAGCGGAAGCTGCACGTATTTACAACGAGTCTTTCTCAAAAGATCCGGAATTCTATAACTTGTTCCGGACGTTAGAAACGTATAAATCTACAATCGGTGAAGATACTGTCATTATGCTTCCATCTGACTCACCATACGCACAAATTCTTTCCGGGATTACACCGTAAAGACAACACCTTGCTTTCAGTCATGGTAAACTGAAGGCAAGGTTTTTTCGTTTATTAAAAGGAGTGACATGTAGTGACCAATCCAAAATTAGTACTGATTGACGGCAACAGTTTAGCGTACCGAGCATTTTTCGCATTGCCATTACTCACAAATGAGCAAGGCATCCACACCAATGCCACATATGGCTTTACAATGATGTTGCAAAAGATTGTAGAAGAAGAACAGCCGACTCATATGTTGATTGCATGGGATGCAGGAAAGACGACGTTCCGTCATGCAACATTCTCAGAATACAAAGGTGGACGCCAAAAGACACCACCTGAACTATCCGAGCAGTTTGCTTATATCCGAAAACTTGTAGATGCGTATCAGATTCCACAATATGAATTAGATCAATACGAGGCCGATGATATCATCGGTACGCTTTCACGCATCGCAGAAGAAAAAAATATCGAAACGATTGTGATTAGTGGAGACAAAGATTTGACTCAACTGGCTAGTGACAAGACGACCGTTCAAATCACAAAAAAAGGCATCACCGATCTAGAAAGCTACACACCTGCGCATATTCAAGAGAAATACGGTCTAACCCCTATTCAAATCATTGATATGAAAGGATTGATGGGCGATACTTCCGATAATATTCCTGGAGTGCCTGGAGTAGGTGAAAAGACAGCAATCAAGTTACTGTCAGCCTATGAAACCGTGGAAGGTGTGTACGCACATATCGATGAGATGAAGGCGTCGAAAATGAAAGAAAAGCTTGTTGCGAATGAAGAGTTAGCACATATTAGTAAACAGCTCGCAACAATTGAGCGCGCAGCACCGATTGAAGTCACTTTAGATACATTAAATTACCCAGGTCCAGATATGGAGGCTGTCCATGAAATATGGCACCAACTGCAATTCAAGACACTTTTAGAAAAGTCCGCATTCCAAACAGAGGCAAAAGAACTTAAAGACATTGATTTCGAAGTTATGTCTAATTGGGAAGACAGTCACTTTGAAGACGACATGACGTTTCATATCGAGTTATACGATGAGCACTATCACACAACAGAAGTTTTGGCAGTCGTCCTTGCAACTGATTCAAAGCACTATGTGATGAAAGGGGACGCGGCTTTTTCGCAACCACTCTTCAAAGCGTGGCTTGAAGACGATTCAAAGCAAAAGCGTTGTTATGACGTCAAAGCGTTCCAAGCGGTGTCGAAACGGTTCGGATGCGAACTGAAAGGGGCGAGTTTTGATTTAATTTTAGCTGCGTATATTTCGGATCCCTCCATTTCATCAAGCCAAGATCTTGCTTCCCTTGCAAAACACTTCGGATATACGGAAGTGGATGAAGAAGAAGCTGTGTATGGAAAAGGGGCTAAGAAAAAAGCTCCAGAAGACGAAGCATTGTTTCATCATGCCCTTCGCAAAGCAACTGCCGTGTGGGAGTTAAAGGAACCAGTCGAAGCAAAACTGAAAGAAACGAAACAGTATGATTTATACCATGAGCTTGAACTACCCCTTGCAAGTGTCTTAGGTGAAATGGAATCATTCGGAATCAAAGTGGACCGAGAAACACTAGAAAAAATGGGTGTCGAACTAAAAGGACGTCTAGCTGAAATAGAACAACGTATCCATGCGATGGCTGGTGAATCATTCAATATCAATTCGCCAAAACAATTAGGTGTCATATTGTTTGAAAAAATCGGTTTGACACCCATTAAGAAAACGAAGACTGGCTACTCTACTGCTGCAGATGTACTTGAAAAGTTGCAAGGGGAACACGAAATTATCTCAGAAATTTTGTTGTACCGCCAATTAGGGAAACTTCAGTCGACGTATATCGAAGGTTTGTTAAAAGAGATTCATGACGATGGGAAAGTACACACACGCTATCAACAGGCATTGACGTCTACAGGTCGCTTGAGTTCAATCAATCCGAACTTGCAGAACATCCCGATTCGAATTGAAGAAGGCCGAAAGATTCGCCAAGCGTTTGTTCCATCTGAAAAAGAATGGGTATTATTCGCCGCCGACTACTCACAAATTGAGCTTCGCGTCATGGCACACATGTCTCAAGACGAAAAGCTAGTCCGAGCCTTCCAAGAAGACCGTGATATCCATACGCAAACGGCAATGGATGTGTTTGGAGTAGCGGCAGATGAAGTAGACGGCAACATGCGCCGAGCTGCCAAAGCAGTGAACTTCGGAATTATTTATGGCATCAGTGACTACGGATTGTCCCAAAGCCTGAACATCACACGCAAAGAAGCGGCTCTGTTTATCGATAACTATTTGACGAGTTTTCCCGGTGTTAAACACTTCATGGATGATGCGATTACGAGTGCGAAACGGGATGGGTTTGTCACAACAATCATGAACCGCCGCAGATACTTGCCGGATATCACGAGTTCAAACTTCAACCTGCGTGGATTTGCAGAACGTACTGCGATGAATACACCGATTCAAGGGAGTGCAGCCGACATCATCAAAAAAGCGATGATCGACATGGACCGCGAACTTGAGTCACGCGGATTGAAAACCAAAATGCTTCTTCAAGTACATGATGAACTAATTTTTGAAGTACCTGTTGACGAGTTAGAGGAAATTCAAAAGCTCGTGCCCGAAGTCATGGAAAATGCCGTAGAACTATCGGTGCCTTTGAAAGTCGATTTTGCATTTGGCACGACATGGTACGAAACGAAGTAAGGAGAGAACGCAATGCCCGAACTACCAGAAGTCGAAGGGGTCGTCGAATCCCTTCGCCCCTTTGTCATCGACCAAACGATTGTGGCCGTCCATGTGTCAGATCAAGTGAGGAAGAGTCATATAGAGGGAAAACAAGCGATTATTAAAGGCGCTACACCTGAAGACTTTCAAAACGCGATGGTCGGCTACCGGATTACCAGTTTGATCCGTCGCTCTAAATATATGTTCTTTGATTTGATGAACGAAAAAGGCGCTGCCGTTCTTGTTGGCCATCTAGGGATGACAGGAGCCTGGTTTCCTGTACATTCTCTTGATGAAATAACAGAAACTAAGTTTCGTAATCATGTTCATGTCGTGTTCGAACTGTCCGGTGGCTATTTACTAGTCTATTCCGATATTCGCCGTTTCGGGGAAATGCGTTTACTGAATGACATCTCAGATCATCCGCCACTTTTACAAATGGCGCCTGAACCATTTGCGGAGGAAGGGTTACCGCATTATTTAGAGATGGCACAGCGCACAAAATACATTAATAAACCTATTAAAGAGTTCATCATGGATGGTCACGTCATTTCAGGGTGCGGAAACATCTATGCAACAGAGGCACTATTCCGCATGCGCATCCACCCAAGTCGAAAAGTGGGACGCATCTCAACGGCACGGAAAATGGCTCTTTATGAAGCAATTGTCGCTGTCCTTCGTGAGAGTATCGAACGAGGTGGAAGTAGTATTTCGGATTACCGTAACGTCAATGGAGGAGCCGGAAGTATGCAACACTTTTTACAGATGTACGGCAAGAAGACTTGTCCGACCTGCGGCACAGCCACAAAACAAAAAGTAATTGGGGGCCGGACATCTACTTACTGTCCGACCTGTCAGAAATAGGAGGGCCCTATGATTATTGGATTAACAGGAAGTATCGCTACCGGCAAAAGTACGGTAGCGAATCGTTTCAAAGAACATGGCATTCCAGTAGTCGACGCAGATTTGATTGCCCGCCAAGTCGTCGAACCAGGAAGTGAAACATTACAGAAAATTGCACAAGCATTCGGAGAAAGTGCACTTCATGCAGATGGCACGATGAACCGAGAAGAAATTGGGCGCCAAATTTTCGGGAATGAAGAGAAACGTGCCCTACTAAATGGCATTATCCATCCTGCAATTCGAAAGGAAATGCTTCGTCAAAAAGATCACCATCTGGCAAATGGGAAGAAAATCGTGATTTTAGACATTCCATTATTGTTTGAAAGCAAGCTCGAACATTTTGTAGAGCAAATCTTGGTTGTCGCTACTTCTAGAGAGATTCAGAAGCAACGTCTGATGGCTCGGAATGGATTGTCCGAACAAGAGGCTCTGGAGCGAATGAATTCTCAGTTATCAATCGATGATAAAGCCAAATGGGCGGATGAAGTGATTAGAAATGATGGAACTTTAGAAGAATTAGAGGCTCAAGTAGATGCACTTGTGAGCAAATGGATGAAATCGCTTTCAGAATAATTGAACTTTTTTAGAATGTTTGGATTAGCGTACCATAACGACTCTAATGTGTTATACTAATTGCATATTAAGTGAATTAGTATCACATAGTTAACAGGAGGAACGGTATATATGACAGCTTCTATTGCGATTAACGGTTTTGGACGAATTGGACGCATGGTTTTCCGCCAAGCGATTGTAAAGGATGATGTAAACATTGTAGCAATCAACGCGAGCTACCCAGTTGAAACTCTAGCACATTTGATTCGCTACGATTCAGTACATGGTACTTTCCAAGGGGAAGTCGAAACAGCTGAAAACGCGCTTATCGTAAATGGAAAGCGCATTCAAATCGTGAGCGATCGCAATCCAGCAAACCTTCCATGGAAAGAGATGGGTGTCGACATCGTCATCGAAGCAACGGGTAAGTTCAACGAGCGCTCGGGTGCAGCTCTTCACTTAGAAGCTGGTGCAAAGAAAGTCATTTTGACGGCTCCTGGTAAAAATGAAGACATCACGGTCGTTTTAGGTGTAAATGACGACAAACTTGATTTAGAAAAGCATGACGTTATTTCAAATGCTAGCTGCACAACCAACTGTCTAGCTCCTGTAGCGAAAGTATTAAATGATGAATTCGGCATTGTAAACGGTTTGATGACAACAGTTCATGCATACACGAATGATCAAAATAACTTAGACAACCCACATAAAGATCTTCGTCGTGCACGTGCATGTGCACAATCGATCATTCCAACTTCTACAGGTGCTGCAAAAGCCCTAACATTAGTGTTACCAGAGTTGCAAGGGAAGATGCATGGTCTAGCACTTCGCGTTCCTACACCTAACGTTTCACTAGTTGATTTAGTTGTGGATGTCGAGCGTGATGTGACGGTCGAAGAAGTGAATTTGGCGTTTGAAAAAGCGGCAGCTGGTTCAATGAACGGGATTTTAGCAATTACGCAAGATCCATTAGTATCCGTTGATTTCAACACAACGACTGCTTCTGCTACGGTTGATGGGTTAACAACGATGGTAATCGGTGAGCGCAAAGTAAAAGTGCTTGCTTGGTACGATAACGAGTGGGGCTACTCTGCACGTGTTGTAGATTTAACACAGCGTGTCGCAAAATCTTTGGAAGCTATTACAGCTTAATAGTGTACGGATGAATGGAAGTCTCTCTTAATGGAGAGGCTTCTTTTTTACTAGAAAATCAAAATTCTATTGCATTTCCCGACAAGGCGTCCTATAATGAAAATCGTGCCAAATAGCACCGGCTACTTAAAGGGTTAGGACCTCTCTGGACTAACTTTCCCCCGTGGTAGTCACTTTGATTAAAAAATCCAGTCAAAGGGGGAAACGGACATTGGAAACAATGGGACGTCACATCATTGCTGAACTGTGGGAATGCGATTTTGACAAGCTGAATGACATGAACTTCATCGAACAAACTTTTGTAGATGCTGCACTTAAATCAGGTGCGGAAGTCCGCGAAGTTGCGTTTCACAAGTTTGCGCCACAAGGTGTAAGTGGAGTCGTCATCATCTCTGAATCACATTTAACGATTCACAGCTTTCCGGAACACGGTTACGCAAGTATCGATGTTTATACATGCGGTGACCTAGATCCAACAATTGCAGCCAATTATATTGCCGAAGCTTTGAACGCGAAAACGCGTGAATTGATTGAGCTTCCACGTGGTATGGGCCCAGTTGCAGCAAAATCATTACAAACTGTGTAATTTACAAGCAGAGGGGAATCTCCCTCTGCTTTTTCTGTGGGTGCAGAATAGGCCTAACTTTAGTATAATGAATGAAATACGAGCATATAGGAGCGCTAATTATGAGATGTCCTTCCTGCCAATACAACGGCACGAAAGTAGTCGATTCACGACCGGTTGACGAAAATAAATCCATCCGAAGAAGACGAGAATGTGAGCAGTGCGGCTTTCGGTTTACAACGTTTGAAAAAGTAGAAGAAACCCCACTCATCGTCGTGAAAAAAGATGGCTCGCGTGAAGAATTCAGTCGAGAAAAAATGTTACGTGGTTTGATCCGTGCATGTGAAAAACGCCCGGTGACACTCGAACAATTAGAAGAAGTCGTTTTTACGATTGAGAAAGAACTGCGTCGTACAGGCAATTCGGAAATCAAATCTGAAGTGGTGGGCGAGCAAGTCATGGAAAAATTGGCGGCTGTCGATGAAGTCGCATATGTACGCTTTGCATCTGTCTACCGTCAATTTAAAGACATCAATGTGTTCATGGAAGAGGTCCGTGAACTTTTAAAACGTAACCCCACTCAACACTAAAAGGAGGAGAGCAGATGGTACACAACGAACTGCAACCGATGGATCACTTTCAAACCCGTGTCGCTGCTCCTCTATCCAGTGACGATCTACAAACAGTAACGCTACTTTATCAACCACTTATTGGTCCGGAAGCTTTTACACTGTATCAGCACCTTTGGACGATGACGGGAACTCAACAAGTAGAGTATTCACACTATACTTTGATGAATGCGCTATCCTTATCAATCAATCGAATCTTTGAAGCACGCGCGCATTTGGAGGCAATCGGTCTACTACGCACTTGGCGGAGTGATTCTGGTGAAACACGGACATTCTATTACGAAGTTCAAAAGCCACTTTCACCTCAAAGTTTTTTTGCTGACCCGTTATTATCCGTGTTTCTATGGAATAAAGTAGGCGATCAAGGGTTTAAAAATCTTGAAAAACGCTATTTACCTTCTAACACGTGGAAATCATCTGCACTAGAAGTGACTCGCACATTCACGGATGTATTCCAACCAAACTTAAAAAATACGCGTGCTACACGTGATATCCGCCAACCCAAAACACAAAATTATGAGTTTGAGCATGAATTTGACTTCCAACTCCTACTCGACGGATTAAGTGAGCATCTATTACCAAGAAAATTGCTGACGACGGACATTAAACAACTGATTGCAAAGCTTGCATTTTTATATAGTTTTTCACCGCTCGATATGCAAAAAATTATTCTCCTCGCAGTCGAAGATCCGACAAAGATCTCTCCGGAGCGTCTAAAAAAATCTTGTGAAGATTATTTTAAATTGCATGCGAGGGAACAAGTCGGATTGCAATCAATTAAAACACCTGAAGTGCAACGGGAGAATTCTCCAGAATCGGCGTCTCCCAAACTTTCAAAAGAACAAGAGTATCTTGTTTATCTAGAGGAAAGTGCGCCGCTTGATGTGCTTCGTGATAGTGCGGGTGGAAAAGAGCCGTTCCCAGCAGACGTTGAACTGGTCAATCGATTTGCGACCGTTTACGAAATGCCAGTCGGTGTGATCAATGTTCTCATCCAATACGTCATGTTGCGGACGGACATGAAACTCACGAAATCGTTCGCTGAAAAAATTGCCTCTCATTGGGTGCGTAAAAATGTCAAGACTGCAAAAGAAGCAATGGAACTTGCGCGTAAAGAACATACGCAATACATGAAATGGAAAAATGGAGAGACCGCTCAAAGTGCCTCCGGGAAACCATATAAACGTCAAGAGAAGGTTCCGGACTGGTTAGATCAAAAACCAAAAGCTAGTAAAGTGGATGACTCTATAGATATAGAAGCAGAACGTCAAAAGTTGCTTGCTGAAATCAGCGCAACGAAAGGCCGGTGATCGAAGTGGAACCCATCAATCGAACGCTTAAACGGATGATTTCAAATCCTTCGTTTGCGACACGAATGGAAGAAATGAAACGAGAAGTATTAGAAAATCGAGATATCCAAGAGTTTCTACAAGAAAATGAGGCGGAAGTATCTCCTGCTGTATTGGAATCGAGTATGAGCAAACTGTATGAATACATCGAGCAGACCCACGACTGCAAAGGCTGTCCCAATGTTGCCGGTTGTGTGAATCTGATCAAAGGCTTCGAACCGCGTCTTGTAATGGGAAGAGGACGTATTGAACTTGACTATCTTCGTTGCCGAAACGGCCGTATCGAAGACGAGCGCCAATCGATTTCTGCTATGATACACAGTATGCATATGCCAAAAGACGTGTTGCAGGCCACTTTCTCGAATGTCGATTTGACGGATGGTTCGCGCGTGCTCGCAATTCGCGCTGCGAAAACGTTTATAGATTCGTATGAATCCTCAGGAGAACTTCCGACGAAAGGTCTTTATGTGCACGGGCCATTTGGTGTCGGCAAATCCTATATTCTCGGGGCGATTGCAAACGAGTTAGCAGACCGTCAAGTTGCTACGGTCTTAGTCTACGTTCCTGAGTTTCTGCGTGAGATGCGTCAGTCCATTCAAGAGAATTCTCTCAGTGAGAAAATGGAAGTGGTGAAAAATGCACCTGTATTGATGCTTGATGATCTAGGAGCAGAGACCATGTCGAGTTGGACCCGGGATGATATTATCGGCACGATTTTGCAACATCGAATGGCTCAAGGACTTCCAACATTCATCTCTTCAAACTTTACGTATGATGAACTCAAACACCATTTTACAACCACGCAACGAGGTGAAAAAGAGCCCGTGAAAGCAGGACGTATCATGGAACGAATCAAAGCTCTTACAACTCCTATACAATTGCAAGGGAAGAACTGGCGAGAAAGTTACTAAACTTTTTCGTCTTTTCTGTTGATTTTCATTCTCAATGACGCTATACTAATCCATGGAAATGAAATTCATTATCAATTAAAAAGGAGCTACATCATGAAGAAATTATTCTCACTGATTGCCATCTTGGCACTATTCCTAGCAGCTTGTTCTTCTAACAACGAGCCAGCTGAAACAGAAACTTCTACTGAACCAGCAGCAACTGAGGAGTCTGGCGAAGTAAACCTTTATACAAGCCGTCACTACGATGTGGATGACGAATTATATGCACAGTTCACTGAAGAAACTGGAATCAAAGTAAACGTAATCAAAGGTGAAGCTGATGAGCTGCTAGAGCGCATTAAGCGTGAAGGCGAAGCAACTGAAGCAGATCTTCTATACACAGCTGACGTAGGTCGTTTGTTCCGTGCGAAAGAAGAAGGCGTTTTGGAAGCTGCGGAAAGTGATGTTTTAAATGAGCAAATTCCTGAGAAATATCGTGATGGAGACAACCAATGGTTTGGTCTAACAAAACGTGCACGTGTTCTTGTATACAACCAAGACACTGTTCAACCGGAAGACCTTTCAACATATGAAGCATTAACAGAAGACGAGTGGAATGGCCGCGTGTTGATCCGTTCATCTGAAAATGTGTACAACCAATCACTACTTGCTTCATTCATCGCAATCGATGGAGAAGAAAAAGCTACTGAGTGGGCAGAAGGTTTAGTAAACAACTTCGCGCGTGACCCTGAAGGTGGAGACCGTGACCAAGCGAAAGCAATCGCAGCTGGTATTGGTGATGTTGCCATCATGAACACATACTACTTAGGGCAAATGTTAAACTCTGAAGACCCAGAAGAAGTAAAAGTCGCTGAAAACTTAGGCGTCTTCTTCCCGAACCAAGAAACAACTGGAACACACGTGAACATTTCAGGTGCGGGTGTTGTAAAAGGTTCGAAAAACAAAGAGAATGCTATTAAGCTTCTTGAGTTCTTATCAGCAGATGCAGCACAAGAAGTGTTTGCAGAAACAAACTATGAATACCCAGTAAATGAAGGTGTACCAGCTTCTGAACTTCTTCAGTCTTGGGGCGAGTTCAAAGAGCAAGACATTCCTTTGTCTGAGCTTGGTACAAACAATGCAAAAACAATTATGATCTTCAACCAAGTAGGTTGGAAATAATACAGTGAGCCTCCCATTTCGGGGGGCTTTTTTAGTGTTCTTGATTTGTCCTGAAAGTTTGAACCTCTACGGTCAGGTTGCCTTTTCCTGGCAAAAGATACCTGTCACCTTCTACTTCTTTAAGGCCCGAGAGCCGGCAATTAACGACTGTAATCATACATTTAAAGACCGTGAACTGGTATTTAACGACCGCAGACCCTCGTTTAGCGCCACAAATGATTTTATGGAAACTAATTACTTTAAATTTGAACCCCCGGAGGTCAGGTTGCCTTTTCCCGGGCAATCGGAGTTTTCCTGAGACCCGGCAACGAAGCTGAAAGTGTTCTTCTTTCAGCTTACGTGGGGAGGCTCAGGGAAACTCCCCCAGGAAAAGGTGACCTGACCGTAGGGGGGTCAAAAACCAAATAGTTGCTAAGTTGTGAACATTCATCGAGAATGAGTATCATTTCACATACACCAGGGCAGTGGTCATGCTATAATGAAACTCGCGAAGAAATCGGATTTCAGAAGGGCCTGAAGCCACGTGAGAAAACTCTCGTATTACTTGAACGGGTGGACTATCCTCTCGGTCATCATCGTGCTTTCCTTACTTTCACCAATGCTACCCATTATCAGTGGACTAGTAGCACCAGCAAGTGAGAACTGGGAGCATATTCAAGAATATATGCTGTGGAACTATATGGAAACCACTTTCCTGTTGGTCTTCTACACGGCAATTGGAACCATTGTAATTGGAACGAGCCTTGCTTGGTTGATTGCCCAGTATGAGTTTCCACTCAGTCGGTTCTACAAATGGGCGTTGATTCTACCATTGTCGATTCCACCGTTCATAGCGGCCTATACATACTCAGGTATGGTGAGCTACACCGGTGTTATCCAATCGACATTACGGAACGTTTTCGATGTTCAAGTCGATCAACGGTTCTTTGACATTATGAATATTCCAGGAGCTATTTTCATTTATACGATGTTCCTGTATCCATATGTTTACACCATCACACGAGTATTCTTGTCCCAGCAAGCGGCGTCACTTGTTGAAAGCGCTAAACTACTTGGAAAAGGGCCATGGTCCATATTCTTGCAAGTAGTGGTGCCAATCTCACGTGCTGCCATTATTGGTGGGGTAAGCTTAGTATCACTAGAAGTGCTTAATGATTATGGTGTTGTGAAATACTATGGCATCCAGACGTTTAGTACAGCAATCTTTCAAACTTGGTTTGGACTCGGGGATATAGATGCAGCAATCAAGCTAGCAGGATCTTTGATGACGTTTGTTGTGTTGATGCTCGTCATTGAGAAGCTGTTACGCGGAACAAAACAATTTAGTTACTCGAACACAAAAGTGAATCCGCTTCCGAAAGTCCAACTGAAGGGGTTTAAAAAATGGGGAGCATTCGGTTATGTAACGTTTATTTTCAGCTTGGCATTCTTGATTCCTGTCATTCAACTTGTCGATTGGTTTGTATTGACATGGGGATCCATTCCTAATGGTGAATTTACAACGTACATTCGAAACTCGGTATATGTTGCGGGAGTAGCTGCATTTGTAATTGTCATTGGCGCATTAATCGTTGGGAACTTCCAGCGCTTCACACGAGGACGTATCGGAAAAATCTTGCCGAAGTTTACAATTGTCGGGTACTCGATTCCAGGAGCGGTCATTGCCGTGGCGATCGTGACGATGTTCATTTGGTTAGATCGTCAACTCGTGCCTCTCTATACAGCATGGGGCTTTAGCTCGTCACTTGTACTGAGCACAAGCGTCGTGATGCTAATTGTAGCGTACATCGTGCGATTCTTTGCAATCGGCTACAATGCGGTTGAATCAGGCTACGATAAGATTGGTGTCAATTTTAGTTTGGCTTCCCGAATGCTCGGCGCTTCGGTGACAAAGACATTTTTCAAGGTCGACATCCCATTATTAAAAGGAGCTATTATTTCTGGCTTCATCCTAGTGTTTGTTGATATTATGAAGGAAATACCACTAACGCTGATTTTACGTCCATTTAACTTTGATACACTCGCAACAAAAGCATTCCAGTATGCCAGCGATGAAAAAATCATGCAAGCGAGTCAACCGTCCATTATCATCATCGCGATGAGTGCCTTGGCCATCTTTGTGTTTTATAAACTTCTGGATAAGGAGGATGCGAAATGACGATTGAGATAAAAGATGTATGTTTTTCGTACCGCAACAGCAAAGACTTAGCAATTGATCATTTTTCGATGTCGATCGAGACTGGAGAAGTGATTTCGATACTCGGACGAAGTGGAAGTGGAAAGAGCACAATGCTTCGGATCTTAGCAGGTCTTGAAATTCCTTCTAAAGGAAAATTTCAATTATACGATGACGTATTATTTGATGGGAATCATTTCGTGCAGCCCGAAAAGCGGGGGATTGGACTGGTGTTCCAAGACTATGCACTCTTCCCACATATGACAGTGCTCGATAACGTGAAATTTGGTCTTAGCAAATTATCACGCACGGACCGATTGAAGCGTGCAAATGAAGTGTTGGAATTAGTTGAGATGACGGAATATAAGAAACGGTATCCGCATCAACTGAGTGGCGGGCAGCAACAACGTGTGGCTCTCGCACGTGCTTTAGCGCCAAATCCGAAGTTGTTACTGCTGGATGAGCCGTTCTCAAATTTAGATAAAGAACTGCAATACAAAATCCGAGAAGAATTGTACTCGATTTTAAAACGTGCCCAGATCACTTCGATTTTTGTGACACACGATGAAGATGATGCACATACGATTGCGGATCGCATCGTCAAACTCGACAAAGGAAAGATATCCAAGATTGGCCGCCCTTGCGACATGTTGGGTACACCACTCAAGCGTCCAGAGGTCATCTTGAAATAAGTCTTGCACAATCGTGCCCGTATCGGTATACTAATTTTCATAATCGTTACATGTAGTGACGAGGACATGATTTTTGGTCCTGCCATTTTAGAGAGAGAAGCCTAGGCTGTGAGCTTCTTATGGATAGCCCTTAAATTACCACCTCTGAACAGTATGCAAACCAATGCATACCGGCACCGGCCGTTATCCGACGTAGAGCTTCGTCTGCATCCGTGTAGACAGAAGAAGGGTGGAACCACGAATTTATTCCTCGTCCCTTTATTGGGACGGGGATTTTTTGCGTTCCGCACCACATGAAAAGGAGAGATTCGTATGATTCAATTGATTTATCCAGACGGCACTGTTAAGGAGTTTGAACAGGGCACAACGATGGAAGATGTTGCTCAGTCAATCAGTCCAGGACTTCGAAAAAAAGCGCTCGCTGCTAAGATCGATGGCAAACTTGTTGATTTGAAAGCACCGCTTGCTGAAGGTGGAAAGATGGAAATCATCACACCCGACGCACCCGAGGCACTTGAAATTTTACGTCATTCATCCGCGCACTTGTTAGCGCAAGCTGTGAAACGACTATATCCAGATGCAAAGCTTGGTGTAGGTCCAGTCATTGAAGGTGGATTCTACTACGATATTGATTCGGAGACTGCCATCACATCTGAAGATCTTCCTACAATTGAAAAAGAAATGAAAAAAATCATTAACGAAAATATTGCAATCACACGACACGATGTATCGCGTGACGAAGCCTATGCACGTTTTTCTGAAATTGAGGATCCTTATAAACTCGAGTTGCTTGAGGCGATTCCAGCGGATGAACAAGTATCGATTTATGAGCAAGGTGAATTCTTCGACCTTTGTCGTGGTGTACACGTGCCATCAACTGGGAAGTTAAAAGAGTTCAAATTATTGAGCGTTGCCGGTGCTTATTGGCGTGGAGACAGTGACAACAAGATGCTTCAGCGTATTTACGGGACTGCATTCTTCACTAAAGAAGATTTGAAAGAACATCTTCGTTTACTTGAAGAAGCAAAAGAACGTGACCACCGCAAAATCGGAAAAGAACTCGACCTATTTATGAACAACCAAAAAGTTGGTCAAGGTCTCCCGTTATGGCTACCAAAAGGCGCAACAATCCGCCGCATTATCGAGCGTTACATCGTCGACAAAGAAGTACAGCTTGGCTATGATCATGTGTATACTCCAGTCATGGCAAGTGTGGAACTGTACAAGACAAGTGGTCACTGGGATCACTATCAGGAAAACATGTTCCCTGTGATGGCAATGGACAATGAGGAGCTCGTTCTTCGTCCGATGAACTGCCCGCATCACATGATGATTTACAAGAACGGCATTCACTCGTACCGGAACTTGCCGATTCGCATTGCAGAGCTTGGCACAATGCACCGTTACGAGATGTCAGGTGCTCTATCCGGGCTGCAACGCGTTCGCGGCATGACTTTAAATGACGCGCATATCTTCGTTCGTCCAGACCAGATCAAAGAAGAGTTCAAACGCGTTGTTCAATTAATCTTAGAAGTATACAAAGACTTTAACTTAGAAGATTACTCGTTCCGTTTGTCATACCGAGATCCGGCTGACACTGAGAAATACTTCGATGACGATCAAATGTGGGAACGTGCACAAGGGATGTTAAAAGAAGCGATGGACGAGCTTGGCCTTGAGTACTATGAAGCAGAAGGCGAAGCAGCATTCTACGGACCAAAGCTTGATGTCATGGTCAAGACGGCTCTTGGAAAAGAAGAGACGTTGTCGACTGCACAACTTGATTTCCTTCTTCCAGAACGCTTTGACTTGAACTATATCGGAGAAGATGGAAAGCAACATCGCCCAGTCGTTATCCACCGTGGAGTCGTTTCTACTATGGAACGCTTTGTTGCCTTCCTTATTGAAGAGTACAAAGGGGCATTCCCAACATGGTTGGCTCCAGTCCAAGTACAGATTATTCCGGTTTCAAACGAAGTACACCATGACTACGCGAAGCAATTAGAAGAGAAATTCAAATCAAAAGGCTTCCGAGTGCACATTGATGACCGTGAAGAGAAACTTGGCTACAAGATTCGTGAGGCCCAGATGCAAAAGATTCCGTACATGCTGGTTCTTGGGGATAAAGAAAAAGAAGCAGGCGAAGTGAACGTCCGTAAATACGGCGAACAAAAATCAGAGAGCATGGCAATTGAAGACTTCTTTGCGCATATTGTAAAAGAAGTGCAGTCATCTGTTGACAACTGATTGTTCAGGTGCTATAGTAAATAAGGTTATTGAATACATGTTTGTGGTATAAGAAGAGGCTGCCCGCTTCTCACCTGTTCGACTCTTTGTTGACTGGTTCGCACAAGAACGACTTTCACATGCAATTTTGCATGTCGTATAGCGGCGGGCAGACAGAGATGTCTGCCCGCTTTTTATATGGGTACAAGTTGTGAATAGCAACTGCACTTCATACCCGACCTTGTATTCGCGATACTATTTGGAGGTGGATTATTATTAGCAAAGACATGTATGTAAACGAAGGCATCCGTGCAAGAGAAATTCGTGTAATTGACCAAAATGGTGATCAGCTTGGACTCAAAACACGTAACGAAGCACTCGAGATTGCTGCTCGCGTTAACTTAGACCTTGTCCTTGTGGCCCCTCAAGCCAAGCCACCTGTTGCTCGTATTATGGATTATGGTAAATTCAAATTCGAACAGCAGAAAAAAGATCGCGAGATTCGTAAAAATCAAAAAATCGTTGTATTGAAAGAGGTTCGTTTGAGCCCGACGATTGACGAACATGATTTCCAAACGAAACTTCGTAATGCCATTAAGTTCCTTGAAAAAGGGGACAAAGTGAAAGCATCGATCCGATTCAAAGGCCGTGCGATTACGCATAAAGAGATTGGACAACGTGTCCTTGATCGTTTTGCAGAAGCATGTGCAGAGGTTTCTACTGTAGAGCAGAAACCGAAAATGGACGGACGCAGCATGTTCTTGGTTTTAGCGCCAAAGAACGAGAAATAAGCATTTAGAAATTGTTTAGGAGGAATTCGACATGCCGAAAATGAAAACTCACCGTGGAGCAGCTAAGCGCTTCAAAAAGACGGGTACTGGTAAACTTAAGCACGACCGTGCATATGGTAGCCACTTATTTGGAAACAAATCTACAAAAGCGAAACGTAAACTTCGCAAGCTTAAAGTAGTTTCTTCAGGCGACTACAAGCGCATCCGCACACTATTAACGTACATGAAGTAATTCGACTATAAATGAAATAGCAGGAGGTTGTTTAATATGCCACGTGTAAAAGGTGGAACAGTAACGCGTCAGCGTCGTAAAAAAGTCATTAAATTAGCTAAAGGATACTACGGTTCAAAACACACACTTTATAAAGTTGCTAACCAAGCAGTTATGAAGTCTGGTATGTACGCATACCGTGACCGTCGTCAAAAGAAACGTGATTTCCGTAAATTATGGATCACACGTATCAACGCGGCAGCACGTTTGAATGGTCTTTCTTACAGCCGTTTAATGTTCGGTCTTAAATTAGCAGGTATCGAAGTTAACCGTAAAATGTTAGCTGACCTAGCTGTAACGGATGCTGCTGCATTCACTCAGTTAGCAGATGCTGCTAAAAAAGCAATGGACAAATAAGTTCAAGCTATGAGCTCTCTTTCCTTTATGGAAGGGGAGTTTTTTTTCGTAAGTTGTGCTCCATTCCGGGGCTGCTTTCCGAGGGCGGATCGTGAGTCTCCTCGTCGCACACTCCTGCGGGGCCTCACGTTCCAACTTTTAATCCCTCCAGAGTCAGCCCCTCCATTGCGTAAAACTTGCTCTTGGGGAAAACTAGTTACGAATCAACTCGTAACTTTGTTTTGTTCCTCCGGTAATTTTCCTATACACTAAGTAAAGAAAGGGGGCGTCTAAACATGGAATACATGTGGATCATCGTCGTTGGGATGTCGATCGCTGCACTATTCACAATGCGCCATGACAAACGACAAGCACAAAAAGGAGGGCAGCGTATTCCTGAAAAAACACTGTGGTTGCTCGCAATTCTTGGAGGAGGACCAGGTGCTTACGCGGGGATGCAAATGTTTCGTCATAAGACCAAACATACATCTTTCCGAATCGGATTTTTAATGCTTGCCGTAGCACAACTGTTTTTACTTGTATATCTCTACAATTAAAAAAAGCCCGTTTACACGGACTCTCGGTAACCTTTCATCAACTGTTCGATTGGGTTCTTCCAGCTGATTACGGCATTTGGATAGCTAAGCTGAATCTCTTTTTCAAGGAATAAAAAATCTTCACGCGTCATTCCTTGCAGTTTTGTAGCGTCATGTGCCCAGACAAAAATGGAGACGACGTCGAATGCGTCTTCTGTTGTGCCGAGGTATTTTTCACCTTCAAATAACGTACCTTGGTACGCGATCAAAAAGTTTTTTCGCGCATTTTTACTGTCGTCATAAAAATAGTAGGACTCCTGTTGCACCGCTTCATCCAATTTTCGTTTTGGATCGAGTAAATATCGCATGACTTTATACAATGCGTAGGCGACAACAACTATCAGTACGAGCCGAAATATCATGATACCACTCCCTTTATACATAACCATTCCATTATCTATACGAACCAAAATTGATTTGGTTTCAAACTATTTGAAAAAGGTGTGAAAAACTTTGAATCTCCAATCTTTAGTGAAGATGCAACGAGAATTAGATAGCTATATTGAACAAAAACGTGGTATTGAAGAAGATGTTTTTGACCGAAAAGTGATTGCTCTATTAGTAGAACTTGGAGAACTGGCCAACGAAACGAGAAGTTTCAAGTTTTGGAGTGATAAGGGGCCTTCTGAAAAAGCGATTATTCTCGAAGAATATGTGGATTCGATTCACTTCCTGCTCTCGATAGGAATTGAAAAGTCACTTGCCGATGAGCTCATTGAATGGCCAATCGGAGCAGAATATATGGATTTAAATGAAGCATTTCTAGCGACTTACAAAGGAATTTCGAATTTCCAACAAGTGCCGTCTGCAAAAAACTATACTTCAATATGGGAAGGCTATGCAGAAATTGCACGACTTCTTGGGTTCACAACGGATGAAGTGGTCGAGGCGTACCACGCCAAAAATGAAGTAAATTATACTAGACAACAGACAGGATACTAACTTGTTGTTTACATTCTATTCAGTCTTTTCGTATAATGGGAATAGATTGTTTAGGAGGTCGAAATAATGACGAAGCTAGATGAAACATTGACAATGCTAAAAGATTTAACAGATGCACGCGGAATTCCAGGCAATGAGCGTGAAGCACGAGAGGTTATGGAAAAGTACATCACGCCATTTGCTGATGAAATTTCATATGACAATTTAGGTAGCTTGATTGCGAAAAAAACTGGTTCTACAGAAGATGGACCGAAAATCATGGTCGCAGGTCACTTAGATGAAGTTGGCTTTATGGTATCTCGTATCGACGACAAAGGATTCTTATTTTTCCAACCAGTAGGTGGATGGTGGAATCAAGTCATGCTTGCTCAGCGTGTGACGATTGTTACGCGTAAAAAAGGGGACATTACTGGAGTCATCGGATCAAAACCGCCTCACATCTTATCACCAGAAGCTCGTAAAAAGCCAGTAGATATCAAGGATATGTTTATTGATATCGGTGCCTCTTCTAAAGAGGAAGCAATGTCTTGGGGTGTATTACCAGGAGACATGATTGTACCTTATTTCGAATTCCACGTGATGAACAATGAGAAATTGCTTCTTGCAAAAGCATGGGATAACCGTATCGGTTGTGCCATTGCGATTGATGTTTTAAAAGGCCTTCAAGATCAACAACATCCAAACACGGTCTACGGTGTTGGAACAGTGCAAGAAGAAGTGGGTCTACGTGGTGCGAAAACTGCAGCTATGAAAGTGCAACCAGATATCGCATTTGCAGTTGACGTCGGTATCGCAGGTGACACACCTGGTGTTACACCAAAAGAATCAACGTCAAAAATGGGCGAAGGTCCTCAGATCGTCCTGTTCGACGCTTCTATGGTCTCTCACAAAGGATTGCGTGACCTAGTTGTCGACACAGCAGATGAAGCAGGTATCCCGTACCAGTTCGAAACAATTGCTGGAGGCGGAACAGATGCAGGTGCAATTCATTTGACGATGAATGGAGTACCAGCAGTTGCAATCGGTGTTGCGACACGTTACATTCACTCGCATGCAGGTATTTTGCATCGTGACGATTACGAAAATGCTGTGAAATTGATTGTTGAAGTCATTAAAAAATTGGATAAAGATACGGTTGAGACATTGAAGTTCAACTAATAGAAGTTTAACCCCTGGGTTACACGAAAGCGAGTTCGCTCCCTTTTGTGATAACTGCAGGGGTTATTTTATTTCATGCATTGACATACACTGTTATGTATATTTATAATATAAAGTACATGAATATACATTTTAGGGAGATGAGGCAATATGAAGTTGTTAGAATGGGTGAACATTAAACCTGTAGAGAGTTTGAAAGGGAAGGATCTGTTGACACTTTTTGATTACTCAACTGAAGAAGTAAAAGAACTTCTTGAACTAGCAATAAATCTGAAGTTTTTAACAAAAGAAGAAAAATGCCCTCCACTTCTTGCAGGGAAGACACTTGGAATGATTTTTGAGAAGCATTCGACACGCACGCGTATTTCATTTGAAGTAGGCATGCAACAGTTAGGAGGGCATGGTATGTTTATGCATTCTCGGGATTTACAAATCGGACGCGGAGAGAGCATTCCAGATACTGCGAAAGTATTATCCGGTTACTTAGACGGTATTATGATTCGTGCAAATTCCCACGAGATGGTAGAAGAACTTGCAGAGCATGCGTCGATTCCAGTAATCAATGGGTTGACTGATTTGTTTCACCCGTGCCAAGCACTTGCCGATCTTCTCACTCTTCAAGAAGTTAAAGGAGGACTTGCAGGGAAAAAACTTGCGTATATCGGAGATGGCAACAATGTCGCGCACTCTTTAGCCATTGCCGCAGCGCACATGGGGATGCATATTCATATCGCATCTCCGAAAGGGTATGAACCTGTTGAGTGGATCAGTGAAAAGATCTCAAAACTTGCCATTACCAATGGAGGGTCATACGCAGTGACAAGCAATCCTGTGGAAGCTGTGAAATCTGCCGACTGTATCTACACAGATGTGTGGACATCGATGGGACAGGAACAAGAAGCGGAAGCACGACTTGCAGCATTTGAACAATTCCAAGTAAATGATCACTTAGTTGCGCATGCAAAGTCGGATTATGTATTTTTACACTGTCTTCCTGCGCACCGCGAAGAAGAAGTGACAGCGAGTGTGATAGATGGACCGAATTCTTATGTATTCCAACAAGCTGAAAATCGTTTACATGCACAAAAGGCAGTACTAGCCTCACTCTTATAATTTCTAAAACGGCAGGTGTCCGCTATAGAACATTCGTGCCAGAGGGCATAAAAATAAGTACATAAAAATGGCCCGGGAGACGCTGGGCCATTTTTTTAATGGATTGTTTTTTCAAGCAATTTAACAGCATCCTCGATCATCGAGTAGATGTCTTCGGAAGTGGAACCTGCGACACTTGATGAGATTGATTCGCGAATTTGAAAAGCCATTTCATCATCCCTCCGTTTCCTGTATAGTATGTTTTCTGATAGTCTTTTTTATACAAAAAGGTATGATACACTGAAAGAAAAAATAGGAGGCTTTTATGAAGCGCATCGAATCAAAAAGCAATGCACTCGTCAAGCATTGGAAGAAGCTCGTAACCGTTCGCAAAGAACGTGAAAAAACAAAAGAATTTATTGTAGAAGGTCATCATTTAGTAGAAGAAGCACTCAAAGTGCCTGGTATGGTCAAACACATTATGATTGGCGACCATGCTACTCTCGATCATAAATGGCAGACCGAGGACATTCAACTGCTTGAAATCAGTCCAGAAGTTGTTCAGGAACTAGCAGATACGGAACATACTCAAGGGATTTTCGCACATTGCCAACAACCTGCATATAAGCTCGCACTCAACGCATGGTCTCGTGTATTGCTGATTGACGCTGTGCAAGACCCAGGAAATGTCGGAACTATGATCCGCACGGCAGATGCAGCAGGAGTGGATGCTGTGATTTTAGGCAA
Organism: Chryseomicrobium imtechense; assembly: GCF_041475995.1. Lineage (NCBI taxonomy): Bacteria > Bacillati > Bacillota > Bacilli > Caryophanales > Caryophanaceae > Chryseomicrobium > Chryseomicrobium imtechense. The sequence continues at coordinate 40,774 of NZ_JBGOBM010000002.1, forward strand.
AGGAAGTGCAGATGCATTTAATCCGAAAACACTGCGTTCAGCACAAGGCTCAACATTCCATTTACCTGTTGTGAAAGCGGACCTCGAAGACTGGATCGCCAATTTAGCAGACGAAGGATTTGTCTTGATTGGAACTGCTCTAGAAGGTGCCAAAAATTATAAGGATGTCGCACCTTCTGACAAAATGGCGTTCATCTTAGGGAATGAAGGAGCGGGCGTGCAAGCGAACCTTTTAGAACAAGTGGATGCACGCGTGAAAATTCCGATTTATGGACAGGCAGAGTCGTTGAATGTAGCCATTGCCTCTGCCATCGTACTCTATCACTTCGCTGAAAAAGCTTGATATTCCTAGAACTGACTCGTATAATGAGTATGAAAATACAACAGCAATGACCGGGAAAAGTATAAGAAGAGCACAATGGCTCAGGGAGAATGTGGCTAGACTGAAACCACTTCCCATTGTCTTCTTAGAAGTTCACCCCAGGTAGCTGCCACTTGGACCAGAAATGTAAAGGTGGCCGGTTCCGAGCCGTTATTCGTTTGAGTGATGATGCTTTTAGCATGATAACTAGGGTGGTACCGCGATGATAACTCGTCCCTTTTTGGGGCGAGTTATTTGTTTTGTCAAAATAAGGAGGAATCGACAATGGAAGCACAACTTTCCGCGTTAAAACAAGAAGTTCTTGAAAAAATCCAAGCCGCTTCAACAGTCAAAGAATTGCAAGACGTCCGTGTAGCTTATCTCGGAAAAAAAGGGCCTATCACGGATCTATTAAAAGGCATGGGGAAACTTCCTGCTGAAGAACGACCGAAGATGGGGGCGCTTGTTAATGAGATGCGCCAAGAAGTCACGGCTGTTTTAGATGCACGTATGACAGAACTTGAAGCGGCTGCAGTGGAAGCGCAACTTGCGAATGAGACAATCGACGTCACGTTACCAGGTCGTCCTGTACAAATCGGGAATCACCATCCATTAACAAAAGTCATCGAAGAAATTGAAGACTTGTTCATCGGTATGGGCTATGAAATCGCAGAAGGTCCAGAAGTAGAGAAAGACTACTATAACTTTGAAGCACTGAACCTTCCAAAAGGGCACCCAGCACGTGATATGCAAGACTCGTTCTATATTTCAGAAGAACTTCTATTACGTACGCATACGTCTCCCGTGCAAGCACGAACGATGGAAAAGAAAAAAGGCGAGCCGATTCGCATTATCTGTCCAGGTAAGGTATTCCGACGTGACAACGATGACGCAACACACTCACACCAGTTCATGCAGATTGAAGGACTCGTCATAGGCGAAAACATTCGCATGACGGACTTAAAAGGAACACTCGACTTACTCGGCAAGAAAATGTTCGGCTCAGACCGTGAAATTCGTCTACGCCCAAGCTTCTTCCCGTTCACTGAGCCATCCGTTGAAATGGATATCTCGTGTTTCAAATGTAGCGGTTCAGGATGTTCTGTATGTAAGCGCACTGGCTGGATTGAGATTTTAGGGGCCGGAATGGTACACCCGAATGTTTTAGAGATGGCAGGATACGACCCGGAGAAAGTATCGGGATTTGCATTCGGAATCGGAGCAGAGCGTATTGCGATGCTGAAATACGGAGTCGAAGATATTCGTCACTTCTATACAAACGATATGCGGTTCATTCAACAGTTTGAACGCACGGAAGGGTAAGGTGGAAAGCATATGTTAGTATCACTAAATTGGTTAGCAAACTACGTCGATCTTTCAGGCGAAAACCCGTCTGAACTCGCTGAAAAAATTACGCGTTCTGGCATTGAAGTCGATGCACTGGAAGTTCGTTCACAAGATATGAAAAATATTGTGGTTGGGCATGTTGTTTCCAAAGAGAAGCACCCGGAAGCAGATAAATTAAACATCTGCCAAGTCAATGTAGGAGCAGACGAATTGTCGCAAATCGTGTGTGGCGCACCAAACGTCGATGCAGGACAAAAAGTCATAGTCGCCGTTCCAGGCGCACGTCTACCAGGCGGTTTCAAAATTAAAAAAGCAAAATTACGTGGGCAAGAATCGCATGGTATGATCTGTTCGCTTCAAGAGTTAGGCATCGAAGGGAAAGCAGTACCAAAAGCATTTGCAGATGGCATTTTTGTATTGCCGGAAGAGGCGGAAATCGGAGCAGATGCGCTTGAGTATTTATCACTCCACGACACAGTGTTGGAGCTCGACTTGACTCCAAACCGTGCAGACGCGATGAGCATGCTTGGTGTAGCTTATGAAGTAGCAGCGATTTTAGGGAAAGACGTGAAACTTCCAGAAATCAGCTACACAGAAGGCTCTGAAAAAGCGGCAGATTACTTAGCATTAGAGGTTCAGGCGAAAGACGCAAACCCTTACTATAGTGCAAAAGTCATTAAAGATGTTCAAGTCGGACCATCCCCACAATGGCTACAAAACCGTTTGATGGCTGTTGGTGTACGTCCACACAACAATGTTGTTGACGTCACGAACTATGTTTTGATGGAATATGGTCAGCCACTACATGCGTTTGACTATGACCGATTGGAAACGAAAAAAATCGTTGTTCGTATGGCATCAGAAGGCGAAAAAATCACGACGCTCGATGATCAAGAACGCACGCTTGCGGATACGGACCTTGTAATTACAAATGGTGAAGTACCTGTTGCAGTTGCGGGTGTCATGGGCGGTGCAAATAGTGAAGTAAGTGACGAGACGACAACGATCGTTCTTGAGTCTGCTTATTTCACAGGCAGTTTTGTTCGTCAAACGTCGAAGAAACTTGGCCTTCGTTCGGATGCATCGGCACGTTTTGAAAAAGGTGTCGACCCGAACCGTGTGGAAGCAGCAGCAGAGCGAGCAGCACAACTACTTACAGAACTTGCAGGTGGAACAGTGTTAACAGGCTCAGTTGTTGTCGATGAACTTGATAAAACACCGAAAAAAGTCATAGTGTCTCCAGACTTCATCAACGAACGTTTAGGGATGAAAATCTCATTGGATGAAATGCAGCACATTTTGACACGTCTACAATTTCCGTTTGAGGTTGCAAACGGCTTGTTCTATATTGACGCCCCAACTCGTCGCCAAGATATCGTTATTCCAGAAGATATCGTCGAAGAGATTGCGCGTATGTACGGCTATGATCGCATCCCGATGACTCTCCCAGAAGGCGCACATCAAGCAGGTGGGTTGTCACCTTACCAAGCAAAGCGTCGTCTTGTGCGTCAAACACTTGAGGGGGCTAGCCTCTATCAAGCTGTAACATACTCATTAACATCCCATGAGCAGTCGCAAAAGTTTGCATTACATCAAGCGGACGTAACAAAGTTATTGATGCCGATGTCAGAAGAACGCAGCACCCTTCGTCAAAGTTTAATTCCTCACTTAATTGAAGCGGCGAGCTACAATGTTGCGCGCCGTGTTGAGAGTGTTGCGCTTTATGAAGTAGGTTCAGTCTTCCTAGACAATGGTGTGGACGAGCTTCCTACTGAAATCGAGCATGTGGCTGGAATCGTGACAGGTCTTTGGGTAGATCACATGTGGCAAGGTGAGAAAAAGCCAGTTGATTTCTTCGTTGTAAAAGGTATCGTGGAAGCTCTTGCTGCTAAGCTAGGCGTGACACTTTCCTACACACAAGCGAAGATGGACGGCTTGCACCCTGGTCGCACAGCAGAAATCTTTTTAGGGGAAGAGCTAGTGGGCTTCATCGGTCAATTGCACCCGAATGAACAAAAACGTGTTGATTTGAAAGATACATTTGTATTCGAATTAAACTTGGAGCGGTTGATTACTGAACAGAAACCAACAATTAGCTACACGCCAGTTTCGCGTTTCCCAGCAATCACACGCGATATTGCATTAGTTGTGGACCGTGCATTGCCGGCGTCAACGCTTGAAACGATTATTCGTGGTTCGGGTGGTCGCTTAGTTTCAGCAGTTCGTCTGTTTGATTTGTACCAAGGGGAGAAGATGGCAGATGATAAGAAGTCTGTTGCATTCTCAATCACATATCAAGATGCGGAGCGGACGTTGACGGATGAAGAAGTAGTGGCGGCACATGATAAAGTAGTCGCTGCCCTAGCATCAGAAGCAAATGCGGAACTACGCGGATAAGTTTTAGAGTGAAATCCTGTTGAATCTTTTCCTAGTAAGGGCTTTATGACTTGAGGGCTGATTGTAATCAGCCCTTTTTCTAGTGGTTGGGGAGAAAAAGAGTAGGTTTAGGGGAAGTAGTGAAGGGTTTATAACAAGAAAAGTTGGTAGCTTGAAAACTGAGCGACCGTTCTTCTACCGAAAATGAAATTTCTTCTACCGAAATGCAGTTTTATTGTACCCAAAGTGTAATTTATTCTACCCAAATCTAGATTTCTTCTACCGAAGTCGTTTTATGGAAACTAATTCGCACTTCTTAGTATAGAAAATAGCACCCTCTAAATCAGAAGGTGCTGTTTATCAATGTTTCAACTTCTCAGCGATCTTAATAGCCTTCTGTGTATTCGCGAAATGCGCCTTTGTCAACGTCTTTAAATACGCCAATCCTTTCTTGTGGAGAATCCGTGCAGCAACCTCATCAACTTTTGCCCCGGCGCCTTTAGGAATTGTGACGCCGACCTGCTGAGACAACTTGTCCATCTCCTCTAAAAACGCATTGCGCGCTAAAATAGAGGCGGCAGCAACAGCAACATGCAGACCTTCTGCTTTTGTGGCGAAATACACATTCTCTTCGATGATTTCCTTTTGCTTCGCGATATGACGATAATAGATACTTTTCTCCGCAAACTGATCAATCAAAATTGCATCTGGTTTTTCATCACCGAGTTTCCGCAAGACGTGTTTTAATGCTTGATTGTGCAACAACGCTTTGATTTTACCCTGCGACCATTTTTTGTCAGTCGCATCATTATACTTGGCCATGGGAAGGATAAGAATACTGTGGGTAAAGGCTGCTTTAATATCCGGTGCAACCTTTCGTATGAATGCATCGTTCAATTGTTTAGAGTCTTTGCACCCAAGTTCTTCGGCAAGCGAAATTTTATCGGCAGGAATATAGCATGCTGCAACAGTGATGGGTCCGAAAAAGTCACCCGTACCTGTCTCATCAGATCCGATAACGGACAATTTATGAAAACCTTCTGGCAGCAAATTCGACTGAATAGGTTCAGACGACGTAAAAGCTTGCCACTGTTCTGCTTCACGCGTGGCACCGTCTCCTTGAAACATCACTTTTCCAGACTTGTAAACGCTGATGCGTGCGTCTGGAAGCTTAGCGGCAAATACCATTCCAGGAGCTTTAGCAGGAATTGCGTGCAAATCATACTGCGAAATCAAATGATTTATTTGGGATTTATCTAATACGATGACAATGTTTGACATAGCTATGTTCCTTTCTTTCCATCTCTCTCCACTTCATGGTATCATAGTTATTAGGATTTTCTGAGGAGGTCTTGTCTTTGTCAGATCAAACAATTACACGAGTAGCTGTGGATATTTACGGTACTACATACAAAATGGCAGGGTACGAGCCAGCAGGACATATGCGTTTAGTCGCGACGATGGTCGATGATAAAATGCGTGAGATCCAATCGGCAAATCCAAGTCTTGACACGGCAAAGCTTGCCGTACTAACAGCCGTCAATACGATGCACGACTATTTAAAAGTGAAAGAACAACTAGAAGAACTTGAACAGCAATTGAAACAGTTAAAGGGCGGTCTAAATGATTGATATTTTATTACTGATTATTCTTGTTGGAGGCATCATAGTAGGGGCAAAGCGTGGACTGATTGTACAATTGATCCATATGATTGGATTCGTCGTCGCTTTGATTGTTGCCTTCAAGTATTACAAACCTCTCGCAGAAAAGTTTGTGCTGTGGGTTCCATTCCCAGCCATCACATCGAACTCGCAATTATCATTTGCAGTGGAAACACTAGATCTTGATCAAACGTTTTATCGTATCATTGCATTTGCACTTATTTTCTTTATTGTAAAATTTGCCTTACAAATCGTTGCCTCTATGTTTGATTTCCTTAAGTTTTTACCAGTGCTCGGACAAATCAGCAGTATTTTAGGTGCGATTTTAGGATTTATCGAAATTTACTTCCTACTATTTGTATTGCTGTATGTACTAGCGCTACTGCCTGTAGACATGATTCAGACGGCAATCGGTGGGTCAGCAATCGCTAATTTTGTTTTAGAAAATACACCTTTCTTATCAGAGGCGGTGAAGGACTGGTGGTATATCTACCAGGAGAACCGTTCCGCATAACGAATCAAAAACTTCTCTCGCCAGTTGGGAGGAGTTTTTCTCGCTTTTACGACAAAGGAGTGGTACGTCATGGATAAAAAAACAATCATTCGCGCACTTGAGCGCATTGCACTTCTAATGGAACTGCAAGGAGAGAACCCGTTTAAAGTCAGTGCTTTTCGAAAAGCGGCACAAACATTAGAACTGGATTCTCGAAGCCTCTCCGAGATGGAGGATCCGACAAAGTTAAAAGGTATTGGCGCCGCTACCGGAGGCGTGATTACCGACTTATTAAACGACGGAGAGTCGAGTCTGTTAAAAGAGCTCGAGGAAAAAGTACCACAAGGTTTAGTGGAGATGTTGCAAATCCCTGGAATGGGAGGCAAAAAAATTGCCAAACTGCACGCAGAACTAGGTATTGAAACACTTGAAGGACTGCGTGAAGCTTGCGAGAAGAACGAAGTCCAGGCCCTAGCAGGTTTCGGTAAAAAGACAGAAGAAAAGATTTTAAAAGAGCTCGACCAACTTGCAAGCCGCCCAGACCGGTATCCGATTTGGAAACTTGAACCGATTGTGGCGCACATTGAATCACTGTTACACAATCATGAAGCCGTCTCACGTGCATCTGTTGCGGGTTCATTCCGACGCACGAAAGAGACGAGTAAAGACCTCGACTTCGTCATTGCAACGACAGATGTCCCAGCAGTCAAGGAACTTCTGAAAGAAACATTAGATATCGAAGAAATGATTGCCAATGGAGATACGAAAATGTCGGTAGCACTTGCTAAACCGGAACGCGTGGATGTTGATTTCCGATTTGTGAAAGACGAAGAGTTTGTCTCGACACTGCATCACTTCACCGGCTCGAAAGACCACAATATTCGGATGCGTCAACTCGCGAAAGAGCGCGACTGGAAGATCAGTGAATACGGAGTGGAAAAAGAAGATGGGTCGGTGACGACATACGAATCAGAAGCAGCATTCTTCGCAGACTTCGATTTGCCATTCATTCCACCGGGCGTCCGGGAGTCCGGGCAAGAACTCGATAAACTCGATCTACTTGACGAGCTTGTGCAACTAGAAGACATAAAATCAGACTTACACATGCATACGACATGGTCAGATGGTGCCCATTCATTAGAAGAAATGATTGAGGGATGCCTAGCAAAAGACTATGAACTAATGATCATCACTGATCATTCGCGCTATCTGCGGGTCGCGAACGGATTGACTCCTGAACAACTACGTGAGCAAAACAAAAAAATTAAAGAACTCCAAAAGTCATATCCCGGTATTCATATCTTATCTGGAACGGAGATGGACATATTACCGGATGGAACACTCGACTTTGAGGACGAACTCCTGGCAGAACTTGATTTTGTCATTGCATCGATTCATTCTAGCTTTTCGCAACCACAAGAGAAAATTATGGAACGCTTATATACAGCAATCTCGAACCCCAATGTCGACATGATTGCGCATCCGACAGGACGAATAGTCGGAGAACGTCCGGGATACGAGCCAGATGTAGAACAACTCTTACAATGGGCAAAAGAGTTCGATAAGATTGTCGAATTAAACGCAAATCCATACCGATTAGACCTTGCAGTGAATTGGTTAGAGCGCGCACAAAAGTTAGGGGTGAAAGTGGCAATCAATACAGATGCCCATCATCTTGACCATTTACGCTTTATGGATATCGGTGTACGTCATGCGCAAAAAGCATGGCTGAAAAAAGAATTGATCGTCAACACATGGCAACCCAAACAACTACTCGACTATTTAGCTCGTAAGTAAAAGGAGGCGCACAATGATTACAGAAAAAGCGCTGAAGACATTAGAATTTCCGAAAGTAATTGAACACGTCAAAACCTATACGACCTCTTCCGTCGGAAAGGCAATGATTGAAGAGTTGAAACCTTCAACAGATTTTTCGGAAATTGAACAGTGGACAGAAGAAACAGATGAAGCTTTAGCAGTTTTACGCGTGAAAGGCAACGTGCCACTAGGCGGTTTATTTGATATTCGCCCGCATGCCCGCCGTGCGCAAATCGGTGGAATTTTGAGTGCAACGGAGCTTATGGAGATTGCCTCCACGATCCGAGCGAGTAAAATTATTCGCCGCTTCATAGAAGATGTGCGAGATGCAGAAGACTTCTCCGTAAAGCACCTACACGGATATACAGAAAGTATTCCAGTCTTGACAGAGCTTGAACATGAAATCAACGCGTGCGTGGATGAAAATGGAATGGTGCTAGACTCCGCGAGTCAAACACTACGCTCGATCCGGTCACAACTGCGCACGGCTGTCCAACGTATTCGAGAAAAACTGGATAGTTATACACGTGGTCAAAATGCCACGAAGATGTTATCCGATGCGATTGTGACGATTCGTAATGATCGCTACGTAATTCCTGTAAAAGCAGAATACCGCAGTCACTACGGCGGCATTGTCCATGATCAATCTTCATCAGGACAAACATTGTTCATCGAGCCAAACGCTGTTGTGCAGTTAAATAACGACGCACGAGCACTACGTGTGAAAGAACAAGAAGAAATTGAACGCATTTTAAAAGAACTGACGTTACAAGTCGAGATTGTGGCATCTGATTTATTCCATCTTGTCAAAACAATGGCTACACTTGATACAATTTTTGCAAAAGCGAAATACGGGACGGCTGAAAACTGTACGCGACCTCTCATTAATCAAGAAGGACGCATTCGATTAGTACGCGCGCGCCATCCACTCATTTCTAAAAGTGAAGCGGTCGCAAATACAATTGAGTTTGGGGATCCTGACACAGCAGTTGTCATTACCGGCCCAAATACAGGAGGAAAGACCGTTACATTAAAAACAGTCGGACTGTGCACACTGATGGCGCAAAGTGGTATCCCGATTCCAGCATTAGACGGTTCCGAAGTCGCTATTTTTGAATCGATTTTTGCAGACATCGGGGATGAGCAATCCATTGAGCAGAGTTTAAGTACATTCTCCTCCCATATGGTCAATATTGTAGACATCTTAAAGAAATTTGATGACAAATCCCTCATTCTTTTTGATGAGTTAGGTGCGGGGACTGATCCGCAGGAAGGGGCGGCACTGGCCATCTCTATCTTGGACGAAGTGCATGGAAAAGGTGCACGCGTGATGGCGACAACGCACTACCCTGAATTGAAAGCGTACGGCTACAACCGGCCGGGTGTTGTCAATGCTAGTGTGGAATTCGATGTCGAGACGCTTAGTCCGACCTACAAACTCTTACTAGGCGTTCCGGGGCGAAGTAATGCTTTTGAAATCTCCAAACGACTTGGACTTCCACATCACATCATTCAACATGCTGAAAGCTTTACGGGAACAGACCGTAGTGAAGTCGATACGATGATTGCTTCGTTGGAAGAAAGCCGCAAACGGGCAGAACAAGATGCAGATGAAACAAAACGTATTTTAAAAGAGTCAGAGCAATTGAAGCGTCAACTTGCTGAAGAACTTGCAGCCTATGAAGGGAAGAAAGAGCAATTAGCAGAGAAAGCGCGTGAAAAAGCGCGCAAAATTGTGGAAGACGCGCGCCGTGAGTCTGAAGCAGTTGTACAAGAACTTCGGGAGCTTCAAAAACAAGCAGCTGCTGGTGTGAAAGAACATGAACTCATTGACGCTCGAAAACGTTTAGAAAATGCTCTTCCTACAAATCCAGTGCTAAAAAAAGAAAAACAAAAGAAGCAGCGCGCAGAAAACTTGCAAGCTGGAGACGAAGTAAAAGTGTTGTCATTCGGTCAAAAAGGAACGTTGCTTGAAAAAGTCTCAGCTACTGAATGGGCGGTTCAAATCGGTGTGCTGAAAATGAAGTTGAATGAGTCTGACCTTGAGTATGTGAAGCCGGACAAACCACTCAAAACTGTTTCCGTGCATAACGTTGCGGGACGTTCGGCTGGTGGCGTTAAATTAGAGCTTGATTTACGAGGCGAACGCTATGAAGATGCTCTGCTTCGAACAGAGAAATATTTAGATGATGCAGTGCTTGCCAACTATCCGCGTGTGTCAATCATTCACGGAAAAGGGACTGGAGCACTTCGAACAGGGATTCAACAGATGTTGAAGAAGGATCGTCGTGTAAAAAGCTATCGTTTTGGTGAAGCAGGCGAAGGTGGATATGGTGTGACAATCGTTGAATTAAAATAAATGAAACCTCTCACGAACTAAAACGTACATCTATGAAACAGTCAAAAGTAGAGGGGAATCGGTGTGACACTTTTATCATTTTGGAAACACCCACTTGTAGAATCAGCAGGTTATTTTAGTGTCGTGATCTTATGCCTTATTATTGCGATGGTTCTATTTGAAGTGGTCACGAAGTACGATAATTGGAAAGAAATTAAAAATGGGAACATAGCTGTTGCTATGGCGACTGGTGGGAAGATATTTGGTGTAGCAAATATCTTTCGCTTTTCCATCGAAAAGCATGCGTCTTTTTTAGAGATGATTGGATGGGGAACATTTGGATTTGCACTTCTCATCATCGCGTATTGGTTATTTGAATTTCTCACCCCATCCTTCAATGTCGATCAAGAAATTGAAAAAGACAATCGCTCTGTCGGTTTCATTTCCTTTATACTATCGGTCGGTTTATCCTTTGTCATTGGGGCCAGTATCTCAAACTAGGAGTGACGTATGGAAAAGTTAGCTAAAGTTTTACTTGTAGTAAGTGTATTATTTATAGCAGTTGGTATATATTACGTATTTTTGCGCTAAACGACAAGGATTGCCTAGAATTCATTGAAATCAAGGCGATTCTTGTTATTTTTTTGATAGAAGTCATGAAAAACTTGATAAATTCATTGAATACCCATTCATTTTTTCATATACTAAAGTTAGGAATATTCACGCTATTCTAATCAAGGGGGTCTTCACATGGCAGAAAAGGTATGGTTAAAGCACTATCCAGAACAAATTCCGCACACGTTAACGTATGAAGAAATTCCGATTCAAGAGTTTTTAACAAGATCTGCAACAAAATTTTCATCCAACACGGCGATTCATTTCATGGGGAAAGAGATGAATTACCAAGAACTGTACGAGTCATCATTAAAGTTTGCAAACTACTTACAAACACTTGGCATTGAAAAAGGGGATCGTGTAGCGATCATGCTGCCAAACTGTCCACAAGGTGTCATTGCGTATTATGGTATTTTATATGCTGGCGGAATCGTCGTTCAAACGAATCCACTTTATACGGAACGAGAAGCTCAATACCAATTAAAAGATTCCGGTGCAAAAGCCATTATCACACTCGACATTTTATATCCACGTATTTCAAAAATCATGCAAGAGACAGACCTTGAAAACCTCATCATCACGGGAATCAAAGATTATCTTCCGTTCCCTAAAAATATGATTTACCCGTTCATCCAAAAGAAGCAGTACGGGTTCAGCGTAAAAGTAGAACATCGTGGATCCAATCACTTGTTTACAGAAGTCATGAAAGTCGGCAAGGCGGAAAAAATCACGTCTCCCGTCGATTTTGAGAATGACTTAGCGATGTTACAATACACAGGGGGTACAACAGGATTCCCGAAAGGTGTTATGTTGACGCATAAAAATCTTGTCACCAACGTGACAATGTGTAAACATTGGCTATATGAGTGTGAAGACGGCAAAGAGCGTGTAATGGGAATCTTACCATTCTTCCACGTCTATGGAATGACCACAGTCCTCGTCTTGTCGGTAATGCAGGCAAACACGATGATCTTGCTTCCTAAATTTGATGTTGAAACCGCTCTCAAAACAATTGACAAGCAAAAGCCTACTTTATTCCCAGGCGCACCAACCATTTATATTGGTATTTTAAACTCACCAAACTTATCGAAATATGATCTTTCTTCTATTAATGCATGTATCAGTGGCTCGGCCGCTTTACCAGTTGAGATTCAAGAGAAGTTTGAAAGCGTCACGGGTGGACGACTAGTTGAAGGATACGGATTAACAGAAACGTCACCAGTCACACATGCAAATTTGGTGTATACAGATAAGCGTGTGAAAGGCTCTATAGGAATTCCTTGGCCCGACACAGATTCTGCTGTATTCCAAATGGATTCTACAGAACCACTACCAGTCGGAGAAGTAGGAGAGATTGCTGTACGAGGCCCTCAAGTGATGAAGGGATATTGGAACCGCCCAGAAGAGACAGAAATGACACTTCGGGAGGGTTGGTTGCTCACAGGTGACCTTGGCTATATGGATGAAGATGGTTACTTCTATGTAGTAGACCGTAAAAAAGATATGATCATTGCTGGTGGGTTTAATATTTACCCACGCGAAATTGAAGAAGTGCTCTATGAACATGAGGCAATCCAAGAATGTGTGGTTGCTGGAATTCCTGATCCATACCGTGGTGAAACAGTGAAGGCATACATCGTCTTGAAAGAAGGCCATACCATTACAGAAGACGAGCTCAATGAGTATTGCCGTACAAAACTTGCTTCATTCAAAGTACCACGCTTTTATGAATTCCGTGATGAGCTGCCAAAAACAGCTGTCGGGAAGATATTGCGTCGTACATTGATTGAAGAGGAAAAAGAGAAAGTAAAGCAAGCACAAACGAGTTGACAGAAAACAAAATAAATACTACTATAAAAATATGAATGAATAGTCATTCATATTTTTATTTTTGGGGTTGAGATGATGAAGAAGGAAAAACCTAAATACCGACAAATCATTGATGCGGCCATAGTAGTGATTGCCGAGAACGGGTACCATCAATCCCAAGTCTCCAAAATCGCGAAGCAGGCAGGCGTCGCAGATGGCACCATCTATTTGTATTTCAAAAACAAAGAAGACATTTTAATTTCTGTGTTTGATGAAAAGATGGAAATGTTTGCGGATCGTCTACATGAAATCATCGAAGAACCAATCAGTGCATCTGAAAAACTATACAAAATGGTCGAAAATCATTTTACCGTGCTATCTGCGGATCGTCATCTTGCAACAGTGACTCAGTTGGAGCTTCGCCAGTCGAATCTTGCACTTCGTTTACGCATCAACGCAGTGTTAAAAAACTATTTGGTTTTACTCGATACGATACTAAAAGAAGGCATCGCAAACGGAGAATTCGATAAGAATATGGATATTCGCTTAGCGAGACAGATGGTTTTTGGTACAATTGATGAGACAACTACGACATGGGTGATGAACGAATACAAATATAATTTGGTAGCGCTCTCATCAAAAGTCCATCAGTTGTTAGTTAATGCCATCAAAGCTGAATAGGGGATGTGAACGAATGGAATTTCTTTCATTGGAAACTAAAGATCATGTGGCAGTCGTCACATTGAATCGTCCACCAGCAAATGCACTATCACGTCAATTGATTTTGGACATCAATTCGTTTTTAGACGAAGTTGAAAACAATGACGATGTACGCGTAATTGTGTTCAAAGGGGAAGGACGCTTTTTCTCAGCAGGTGCAGACATCAAAGAATTCACGTCAATCACAAGCGGAGAAGAATTTTCAAAACTAGCGAAAAACGGGCAAGACATTTTTGAACGTGTTGAAACATTCTCAAAACCAATCATCGCTGCGATTCATGGAGCAGCACTTGGTGGAGGTCTTGAGTTCGCAATGAGCTGTCACATTCGCATCGTGACGGAAAACGCGAAGCTTGGACTTCCGGAATTGCAGTTAGGATTGATTCCTGGTTTTGCAGGAACGCAGCGTCTTCCACGCTATGTTGGTTTCGCAAAAGCAGCAGAGATGCTCTTAACAAGTGATCCAATTAGTGGTACAGAGGCAGCGCATTATGGGCTTGCAAATCACGCTGTTCCAGAAGAACAGTTTGAGGAAACTGTACATGCGCTGGCAGCTAAAATTGCAAAAAAGAGTCCAGTTGCGATGAAATACGTACTTGAAATGCTCCAATATACAAAAGATGACTCGTATCATAAAGGTGTAGACGCTGAAGCGCATTCTTTTGGAACCGTTTTCGTGTCAGAAGATGCCAAAGAAGGAATTACAGCGTTTTTAGAAAAACGTCAACCAAACTTTAAAGGAAATTAATTCACTTTTGGAGGGAATTCAATGAATATTTATGTTTTAGTTAAACGTACATTCGATACAGAAGAAAAAATCGTCGTTTCTGGTGGCCACATCCAAGAGGACGGTGCAGAATTCATCATCAATCCTTACGATGAGTATGCAATCGAAGAAGCTATTCAAGTCCGTGACGCACACGGCGGCGAAGTAACCGTCATCACAATGGGTGACGAAGAAGCAGAAAAGCAACTACGTACAGCTCTAGCAATGGGTGCTGACAAAGCAGTTTTAATCAATACAGAAGATGTGGAAGAATTGGATCAGTTCAGTGCAGCACACGTGCTAGCGGAATACTTGAAAGACAAAGAGGCAGACCTTATTCTTGCAGGAAACGTCGCGATCGATGGTGGATCAGGTCAAGTAGGTCCTCGTGTTGCAGAATTATTAGGCATTAACTATGTAACGACCATCACAAACCTAGAAATCAATGGAGATACAGTCTCTATCAAACGCGATGTAGAAGGAGACACAGAAGAGCTTGAAACAAAGCTTCCACTTCTTGTGACAGCACAACAAGGATTGAACGAACCACGTTACCCATCTCTTCCAGGTATCATGAAAGCAAAGAAAAAACCTCTTGAAGAGATCGAGTTAGACGATTTAGATATCGACGAAGATGATGTAGAAGCAAAAACAGAAACAATCGAAATCTATCTTCCTCCGAAGAAAGAAGCTGGAAAAGTTCTACAAGGCGACTTACAAGACCAAGTTAAGGAACTTGTCGGCTTACTCCGCACGGAAGCAAAAGTAATCTAAATCTGATATGAACAACACTGAAGGAGGAACTTAGCATGTCAACGAAAGTACTTGTATTAGCTGAATCCCGTGAAGGATCTTTACGTAACGTTTCATTTGAAGCAATCGCAGCAGGTAAAAAAATCTCAGGTGGCGGAGAAGTTGTCTCAGTTTTACTTGGCGATTCAGTCGGCGACTTGGCAGCTGAACTAGGTGCTTATGGTGCGGACCGCGTCATCACTGTAGAACACTCACATTTAAAACAATATACTTCAGATGGATACGGTCAAGCATTGATGGCTGTTTTCGAACAAGAAAAGCCAGATGCTATCGTATTTGGTCACACAGCTCTAGGAAAAGATTTATCTCCTAAAGTTGCAGCAAAACTACAAGTCGGACTAGTATCCGATGTAACAGATATCGAAGGAGAAGGAGACGACGCAGTATTCGTTCGTCCGATCTACTCTGGTAAAGCGTTCGAAAAAGTAAAATTAAAAGATGAGTTAAAATTCATCACAATCCGTCCAAACAACATCGCTCCTCTTGCGAAAGAAGAAGGCAAGACTGCTGAAGTTGGATCTGTATCAGTAGATATCACGAACTTACGTACAATCATTAAAGAAGTTGTGCGCAAATCAACAGACGGCGTCGATCTTTCGGAAGCGAAAGTTGTTGTAGCGGGTGGTCGTGGTGTGAAGAGTGCAGAAGGTTTTGCGCCATTAAAAGAACTTGCTGACCTATTAGGTGGAGCAGTTGGTGCATCACGCGGAGCATGTGACGCGGATTATGTAGATTACTCATTACAAATCGGTCAAACTGGTAAAGTTGTTACACCTGACTTATACATCGCAGCAGGTATCTCTGGAGCAATCCAGCATTTAGCGGGTATGTCGAACTCAAAAGTCATTGTTGCAATCAACAAAGACCCAGAAGCAAGCATTTTCAAAGTTGCAGATTACGGAATTGTAGGAGATCTTTTTGAAGTCATTCCACTTCTAACAGAAGAGTTCCGCGCAGTTTTATCGAAGTAAACCAATCACTCGGCTTCCTTCACGGAAGCCGAGTTTTATTATTAGGTGGTTCGGGTATCATTTGATATAATCGCATATAGATACAAATGAAGGAGGAATTATCGTGGCAGTTACACACACAACAGATGCAACATTTGCACAAGATACTCAAGAAGGTTTAGTATTAGTAGACTTTTGGGCACCATGGTGTGGACCATGTAAAATGATCGCTCCAGTTCTTGAAGAGCTTGACGGCGAACTATCTGACAAAGTAAAAATTACAAAGTTAGATGTAGATGAGAACCAAGCAACTGCTAGCCAGTTCGGGGTTATGTCGATTCCAACATTGATCCTTTTCAAAGACGGTCAACCAGTCGATAAAGTGGTTGGTTACCAACCAAAAGAAAACCTTGCAAACTTAGTAAACAAACACGCGTAAGTCATAGAGCCGGAGTCCTTAGGGGATTCCGGTTTTTTCAAAGGACCACTCGAACACTTGTACGGAACGCGTGCAGAAAGTAGGTGCACATATGAACGAACTCGTTCGGCAAAAATCAGAGATCCTTCCCGAACAACCTGGGTGCTATTTGATGAAAGATGGCAACGGAACCATCATTTATGTCGGGAAGGCAAAAGTGTTAAAAAACCGAGTCCGCTCGTATTTCACGGGAACACATAATGGGAAGACTCAGCGACTCGTGCAGGACATCCAAGACTTTGAATACATCGTCACGTCGTCCGACTTAGAAGCACTCATTCTAGAGCTTCATCTAATCAAAAAGCATGACCCTAAATACAATGTCATGCTTAAAGACGACAAGACGTATCCATATATAAAAATTACAGGGGACGCCTACCCACGCATTATTACAACGCGCACAGTACGAAAAGATAACGGGAAATATTTTGGGCCGTATCCGAACGTCTATGCAGCGAATGAGACGCGGAAGCTCTTGGACCGTATTTATCCATTCCGAAAATGTGTGAAGATGCCCGACCGCTTATGCCTCTATTATCATATTGGTCAATGCTTAGGGCCGTGTGTGAAAGAAATCCCACGATCGGAATTCCAGTACATGATTGATGAAGTTTCCAAGTTCTTAAATGGGGGCCATATTAAAGTGCGTACAGAGCTTGAACAGAAGATGATGGCAGCCGCAGAATCTATGGAATACGAGCGTGCAAAAGAATACCGAGATCAAATCGCGCACATCGATACCGTTATGGAAAAACAAAAGATGCAGATGAATGATTTCACCAATCGGGACGTCTTTGGTTACGCTGTCGACAAAGGGTGGATGTGTGTACAAGTCTTCTTCATTCGTCAAGGGAAGTTGATTGAGCGGGATGCGTCCATGTTTCCGATATACGGAGAGCCGGAAGAAGAGTTTTTAACATTTATCGGTCGTTTTTATGAGCAGCCGTCCCACATCAAACCGAAAGAACTTCTTGTCCCTGGAACTGTCGATGCGGAAATCATTCACCAGTTATTAGATGTAAAAGTAGCCGTACCGCAACGAGGGAAAAAACTAGAACTTGTGAATTTGGCCATCAATAATGCAGAAGTGGCCTTGAACGAAAAGTTCCATCTAGTCGAGCGTCAAGAAGAGCGAACTATTGGGGCAATAGAGCAACTTGGGCTTCATATGGGCATTCCTGCTCCGCGTCGCATTGAAGCATTTGATAACTCCCATATTTACGGGACAGATCCAGTTTCTGCGATGGTCGTCTTTGAGGACGGAAAACCTTTAAGAAAAGAATACCGAAAGTACAAAACAAAGACGGCTGAAAAACATGATGACTACGGAGCGATGCGTGAAGTCATTCGTCGCCGCTATACACGTGTGCTTCGGGAACGTTTGCCTCTTCCGGATTTAATTTTGATTGATGGGGGAAAAGGGCAGATGTCGTCTGCGCGTGAAGTATTAGAAGATGAACTCGGACTAGATATTCCGATTGCAGGGCTTGCGAAAGATTTAAAACACCAAACGGCAGAACTTCTTTACGGAGAGCCTCCGCTTCCTGTTGCCATGAAGCGGACGTCGCAAGAGTTTTATTTGCTGCAACGTATTCAAGACGAAGTGCACCGGTTTGCGATTACATTCCATCGCCAACAACGTCAAAAAAATAGTATCCAATCGATTTTGGATACGATTCCTGGCGTGGGACCAAAGCGCCGTCAACAACTTATGAAGCACTTTGGTTCGGTGAAAAACATGAAAGCAGGTACTGTTGAAGAGTTTATACAAGCAGGTCTTCCGGAGGCGCTTGCTGTTGCGGTTCAAAAAAAATTAACAGAAGAAACATTGCCTTCGCCGGAATAGTGTGCTAAAGTATTCCTAATTTCATATTCACTTTACGTGAAGATAGAGGTGCGAGCGTCAACAGTACCATTTTTGAGGATGACAGATCCGACGACGAAATGGGAAAGGGGCAATCGCCGAAATGAAGAGCTGCTGATCCAGCGCTTCGTTGGTCTTGTGTTGAACAAACCCAAGATTGTCAGAATAAACATTCTGGAGGGCTATCTTGCATGGACATATACTTTGACCGTGTTAGACAAAATGCTTTCCATTCGTGGAAAGCATTTTTTTGTCCCATCCGCTACCGGAGGAGATTAGGAAAATGGCAATTGTCGTCATGAAATTTGGAGGAACATCGGTTGGCTCAGTGGAGCGTATCCGAAATGCAGCACGTCGCGTCATCATGGAATCAGAACAAGGGAATCAAGTCGTAGTCGTTGTATCCGCAATGGGCAAAACAACCGATCACTTGGTTACTCTTGCAGAAGAAATCACATCGTCGCCATCAAAACGAGAGATGGATATGCTCTTATCAACTGGCGAACAGGTCTCGATGTCATTACTTGCAATGGCTCTTGAGACACAAGGCTACCCAGCCGTTTCTATGACAGGATGGCAGGCAGAATTACAAACTGAAAAAGTGCATCGCAATGCACGAATCGTTTCACTGAAAGGTGACAAAATTCGTGAGAAGCTAGATGCTGGAAATATAGTCGTCGCTGCTGGTTTCCAAGGTATTACAGAAGACGGGGAGATTACTACACTTGGCCGCGGAGGTTCAGATACAACGGCCGTCGCAATTGCTGCAGCTGTTGGAGCCATCCGCTGCGATATTTATACAGACGTGGATGGAGTCTACACGTCCGACCCACGCTTTGTCGAAGGTGCACGTAAATTACAATCAATTGAGTACGATGAGATGTTAGAGCTTGCCAACTTAGGCGCAGGCGTCTTGCATCCACGCGCTGTTGAGTATGCAAAAAACTACAAAATTCCACTGACTGTCCGCTCGAGTTTGACAGATCAAGAGGGGACAGTTATTGAGGAGGTTACATCGATGGAGTCGAATCTGATTGTACGAGGTGTGGCATTTGAATCCGATGTCGTTCGGTTAACAATAGGATATGAAAAAGCATTTAATGGGTCACTCGCTATGATCTTTACGACACTAGCAAAACACAATATCGATGTCGATATCATTGTGCAATCTATAGTCGATGGCACAACGCCAACGGTTTCGTTCACTATTAAAAAAGAAGCATTGTCCGAAGCGATTCAAGTATTAGAAGAGAAAAAACAAGAGCTAGGGTTCCAAGTGGCAGATTTCGAAGTCGGCCTTGCAAAAGTATCGATTGTAGGATCAGGAATGGTTTCCAATCCAGGAGTAGCAGCACAAATGTTTGATCGCTTACGCCAAGAATCGGTTCCAGTTAAAATGGTCAGTACATCAGAAATCAAAGTATCTGTAGTCGTTCCGCAACAACAAATGATTCAGTCGGCGAATGCGCTTCACGACGAGTTCCGCTTGTCGGAGCTTGAGGTACAAGTGTAAACTTTCGTTTGAGTAGATAAAGAACAGCTCCTTCTCGCACTCTCGTTGCGGGGAAGGGGTTGTTTTTTGTACTAGAAGACTGTGAATTAGTTTCCATAATATGACTGAGGGCACAAACCAGCCATTTGAGGGCACAGAACCGCTCGATCAGGGCATAAAAAGCCTATTCCAGGGCACAAACAACGAAATTGAGGGCATAAACAATTCTGAGAGAAATCTACCCTGTGAAAAAAATGACCATAAAAAAGAATGCTGATTTCGACATCAGCATTCTACAAAATAGTTACAATAGTGTGAACAAAACACGCAATTTGTTCACAAATGTGAGCAGATAAATGGGAGCGCTCTCACACCAAATGTAAACTAAAGACAACTGCTATTCTGATTTTGTTGTAAAAACAACAAGTGTAGATGAGACATCTTCCAGACACTCCGTCATCCGACTCTCTAACTGTTCAAGTTGCTCTGCTAAAAATCCTGCCTCAAGCTTGAAGCAGCGATCGGACCGCGACGATGAACGAATCGTGTCCTGTAGGTGGAAGATGCTTTCACGCTTTGCTTGTGTATGTAATTGCAACTCGCCCCAGCCGGCTTGTTGAAAGAACGCACAAATCTCATCAACCGACTGACATGGGAATTTTCGAGCCAAATCTTTACCGGCCCAATATAAAACTTCCTGTTCATGTTTTCCTAATAGGTTGGCAATCAGGTGGTCACGAATCAATTCGTACCCAAACTGAGGAATCATTTTTTCTTGTGTCTTTTCCATACAGTCCACTCACTTTCCAAAATCAACGATATCAGTATAGCATGTAGTACTAAAATTTGCGTATGTGAAAAAAGACACAATGCATTGCAACCCTTAGAGACATCTAGACTTTGAGAAGGATTCTCAATCCCAAAGTGCCTTGACCTGCCTATACTAGGGGAGTACAATAGTTATGTTAAACTACAAGGCCGTTACGAATAACGATATTTCGCTTGTCGTAACATTCATTGAATTGTCACATCGCCGTGGCAACTCAATCGCAAAATTTGAGGGGGGTAACCATCTTGGCGAAAAACAACGAATTTCTTTGGCGTCGTCTGCATTCCTTATTAGGAATTATTCCGGTTGGGCTGTTCTTAACACAGCATTTAATTGTCAACCACTTTGCAACACGCGGAGAACAAGCATTTAACGATGCAGCACACTTTATGGAAAGCTTACCATTCCGTTATGCACTTGAAATCTTTGTGATTTTCTTACCTTTAATGTTCCACGCATTTTACGGAATCTACATTGCTTTCACTGCAAAAAATAACACGAACCGCTTTAGCACATTCCGTAACTGGCTGTTCGTGGCACAACGTATCACAGGGATTTTCTTAGTAGTATTCATTGCATGGCACGTATACGAAACACGCTGGCAGGTTGCAATCGGAGCAGATACAGCTGACTTTAATATGATGGCTGATATTCTAGCGAATCCTTGGATGTTTGGTTTCTACGTTGCTGGTGTTGTAGCAGCAACTTTCCACTTTGCGAATGGTATTTGGTCATTCCTAGTAAGTTGGGGGATTACACAATCCGCTGCTTCACAACGTTTGGCTACATACGCAACTCTAGGTATTTTCGTAGCATTGACAGTAGTGGGTATCCGCGCATTGCTTGCATTCGTCTAAACCACTACTAAAAATTCGAGGAGTGAGAAAAGCATGGCAAAAAGTAAATTGATCGTTGTCGGTGGAGGCCTTGCAGGTCTTATGGCAACTATGAAAGCTGCCGAAAATGGCACGCCTGTTGATTTATTCTCATTAGTTCCAGTAAAGCGCTCTCATTCAGTGTGTGCGCAAGGTGGAATTAATGGTGCAGTTAACACAAAAGGTGAAGGAGATTCAACGTACAAACACTTTGACGATACAGTGTATGGCGGTGACTTCTTAGCGAACCAAGGCCCTGTAAAGGCAATGGCTGATGCAGCACCTGGAATTATTCACTTATTTGACCGTATGGGTGTTATGTTCAACCGTACTCCAGAAGGTCTTTTAGATTTCCGCCGCTTTGGTGGAACACTTTATCACCGTACAGCATTCGCTGGTGCGACAACTGGTCAACAGTTACTATACGCACTTGACGAGCAAGTACGTCGCTACGAAGTAGACGGTTTAGTCACGAAATACGAAGGATGGGAATTCCTCGGTATTATTAAAGATGACGAAGGCGTTTGCCGTGGTATTAAAGCACAAAACTTAAACACTGGAGAAATCCAAGCGTTCCGTTCAGATGCTGTAATTATGGCAACGGGTGGACCTGGTATCATCTTCGGTAAAACAACGAACTCTATCATCAACACAGGTTCTGCAGCGTCTATCGTGTACCAACAAGGTGCAAAATACGCAAATGGTGAATTCATTCAGATTCACCCAACTGCAATCCCTGGTGATGACAAACTTCGTCTGATGTCAGAATCAGCGCGTGGTGAGGGTGGACGTGTTTGGACATACAAAGACGGGAAGCCTTGGTACTTCCTAGAAGAGAAATATCCAGACTACGGTAACTTAGTACCACGTGATATCGCAACACGTGAAATCTTTGACGTGTGTGTCAACCAGAAGCTTGGAATCAACGGAGAAAACATGGTATACCTTGACCTTTCTCACAAAGATCCACACGAGCTTGATGTAAAACTTGGTGGAATCATCGAGATTTATGAAAAGTTCACTGGTGATGACCCACGTAAAGTTCCAATGAAAATCTTCCCAGCTGTTCACTACTCAATGGGTGGTCTATGGGTCGATGACGATCAAATGACGAACATTCCTGGATTATTTGCTGCTGGTGAGTGTGATTACTCACAACACGGTGCAAACCGTCTAGGTGCTAACTCATTACTTTCAGCTGTATTTGGTGGTAGCGTTGCTGGACCAAACGCTGTGAAGTACATGAAAGGTCTTGAAAAGTCTGCTGCTGATCTTCCGGACGAAATCTTTACTCGTGAAGTGAAGAAGGAAGAAGAAGAGTGGAACAAAGTGTTGAATATGAAGGGTACAGAAAACGCGTACCTCATCCATAAAGAGCTTGGCGAGTGGATGACAGACAACGTAACAGTTGTACGTTACAACGACAAGCTAGAACAAACAGATAAAAAGATTCTTGAATTGATGGACCGCTGGGAGCACATCAACATGGACGATACACAACAGTGGTCGAACCAAGGTGCTTCATTCACACGTCAGTTGAAGAACATGTTATACCTTGCACGTGTTATTACAATCGGAGCGCTAATGCGTAACGAAAGCCGCGGGGCGCACTACAAACCAGAATTCCCAGAGCGTAATGACGAGGAATTCATGAAAACAACAGTTGCGGACTTCGATCCAGCAACAGGTGCACCAATCATCACTTACGAAGCAATCGACGTATCGTTGATTCCACCTCGTAAACGTGATTATTCTTCTAAAGGAGGGAAATAATCAATGGTGACAGCAACTGAAGCAAAGAAAATTACTATTGAAATTCAGCGTCAAGATACACCTGACTCGAAACCTTATTTCGAAGCCTTTGAAGTCAATTACCGTCCAAATATGAACGTGATTTCTGCACTTATGGAAATTCGTCAAAACCCAGTCAATAAAGACGGAAAAGCAACGAAGCCTGTAACATGGGATATGAACTGTCTAGAGGAAGTTTGTGGAGCGTGTTCAATGGTGATCAACGGTCGTCCGATGCAGTCATGTTCGGCACTAGTTGATAAATTAGAGCATCCAATTAGACTTGAGCCAATGCGTACATTCCCAGTCGTTCGTGACCTTCAAGTTGACCGCACGCGCATGTTTGATTCATTAAAACGTGTGAAAGCATGGGTTCCAATTGATGGTTCATACGATCTTGGTGAAGGTCCACGTATGCCTGAGCGTAAGCGTCAATGGGCATATGAGCTTTCAAAATGTATGACATGTGGAGTTTGTCTAGAAGCGTGTCCAAACGTGAACGACAAATCAAACTTCATGGGTCCAGCACCACTTTCACAAGTTCGTCTATTCAATGCGCATCCAACAGGTTCTATGAACAAAGATGAGCGTTTGAATGCAATCATGGGCGAAGGGGGTATCGCAAACTGCGGTAACTCACAAAACTGTGTAGTGGCGTGTCCAAAAGGTATTCCATTAACAACATCTATCGCTGCTCTTAACCGTGACACAACGGTTCAAATGTTCCGTAACTTCTTCGGTTCGGATCACATGGTGGATAACTAAGATTTAGATGTGAAGGACGCCCCTGTTACTTGAAAAAGTAACAGGGGTTTTTTCTGTCTGCCAACGCGGTGCCTGTCACCATTTACCATCAGTTCCCATTTGGTGCCTGTCACCCTATAAAGTATCTTCCTTCGCAACCCGAACTATGCTATACTATTGACTGAATAGTCATTCATTTTAAGGGGGAGAACGAATGAGAGCTAGCTACATCCAAGATGTCGAGGCATGGCGCGACGAATTTCAATTTTATTCTGAAGTAAGTGTTCGGTTTAGTGAGACCGATATGTATGGACACTTGAACAACACTGTGAACTTTGCGTATGTTGAATATGCGCGAATTGAATTTTTTAAACACATTCAATTAATGAACGACTGGTTAGATCCAAAAGGGGAAACAATACCAGTTGTGGCGGATCTCCAATGTGACTTCGTGAAACAAGTCTACTTTGATGAAAAACTCCGCATTTATGTAAAAGCAAATTCAGTGGGTACATCTTCTATGGACGTGCATTACATGATGGTCAACGAAAAAAATGAAATAACAGCAACAGGGCGAGGGACAATCGTACAAATTCATCGCCTTACTGGAAAACCAGTTGCTTGGTCAGAAGATACAAAAAAACAATTGCAACATGCGTAAATGGCACGCCTCTTCGTACTTATTCATATCGTATGGATAGACACGGGGAGGGATTTTTTGTTTCAATCCAATTATTTCATTTTGACGAAACGTGAGCAGGACGTATTCCAGCTTTTGCTTGCGGGGCTTTCTACAAAAGAAGTGGCTGCGACACTGGACATTCGACAGAAGACGGTGCGGAATCAGATCTCAAATGCGATACAAAAATTAGGTGTTTCCGGGCGAAAAGCAGCACTTGAAGAACTAGTACGATTAGGGGAAATTCAGTAAAGCACGACAGACTCTTGTAATTTCACGCAGAAGACGTCACAATAAGTACTACAAGGATATGCAAAAGCGAGGGATTTGATGACGAACGAACAGAATAGTCCGGTACAACACGATGCAGATCGCGTGGCCGTGCTCGAAAAAGAATTACGCTATATTTCGGGTGTAATTAAACAAAAAGGTAGACAAATATTAAATTCGTACACAATTACACCGCCCCAATTTATTGCCCTACAATGGTTGCACGAATCAGGAGACATGACGATTGGTGATTTATCGACTAAAATGTATTTAGCTTTCAGTACGACGACGGATCTAGTCGACCGCATGGAAGCGAATCATCTTGTTCAGCGTGTACGTGACGAATCCGATCGTCGCGTTGTCCGTATACACCTTCTATCAGAAGGAGAGCGCATCATTGAAGAAGTCATCAACAAGCGCCGTGCGTATTTAACAGCTGAACTTGAAACGTTCACAAAGCAAGAAGTCGAGCAATTGACAGAACTGCTTCACAAATTACACAAAGAAATGAAAAAGTAAAGAACTGAGGAATTCGTGTGGATCGTCCGATTGGTATTCTCGATTCAGGTGTCGGCGGCTTAACTGTTGCAAAAGAAATTATGCGCCTGTTACCGAACGAACAAATTATATATGTAGGAGATACGGCGCGATGTCCGTATGGTCCGCGTAGCCCGCAAGAAGTCCGGAAATTCACCTGGCAGATTTCACTGGCTCTGCAGAAGATGGATGTCAAAATGCTGATCATTGCTTGCAATACAGCAACAGCTGTGGCATTAAACTCTCTGAGCCGCCAGATGCCATTTCCTGTGCTTGGCGTTATTTTCCCTGGTGCACGCGCTGCCTCTAAAGCGACGCGCAATCATAAAGTTGTCGTACTGGGGACAGTAGGCACAGTGAAAAGTGGAGCGTATGAGTATGCAGTCGCTGCTCTGAGTTCTTCGAGTCAAGTGGAAGCGCTGGCTTGTCCAACGTTCGTTCCCCTTGTAGAAAGTAATGAATATGACGGGGAATTTGCGCACAAGATGGTAGAAGAAGCGCTCACCCCTTTAAAAGGGAAAGACTTCGATACAATCATTTTAGGCTGCACGCACTACCCGTTGCTACAATCTCACATTGAGAATGTAGTGGGAGATCATGTGCATGTCGTCTCTTCTGCCCAAGAGACAGCGAGCGATGTACGCGATTACTTAGATTTTCATAACCAACACAATACTAAACCCGGGAAAAAGCCGCCAATTTTTTATGCGACTGGCTCAATCCCGATGTTCAAGGATATTGCGGAGCGTTGGCTCGAACTCGACGCTGCGGATGTTCGACGAATTCAATTTTGACCCTCGACAGGATTTCCTGCAGAGGGTCTTTCTACGACAGAAAGGATGATAGAATGCGACATGATGAACGTACACCACAGGCAATTCGCCCTGTAACGATTGAAAAAGATTTTATTACACACCCAGAAGGTTCGGTTCTTATAACAGTTGGAGGAACGCGTGTCATTTGTAACGCAACGATTGAAGAGAAAGTTCCTCCATTTTTACGCGGGCAAGGAAAGGGGTGGGTCACTGCTGAATACTCGATGCTTCCACGCGCGACGCACAGCAGGTCTCCTCGTGAAGCGGCCAAAGGGAAAATCGGTGGTCGTACGATGGAAATTCAACGTCTAATTGGTCGAGCGCTGCGCTCAGTAGTCGATCTTGAAGCATTAGGGGAACGCACGATTTGGGTGGATTGTGACGTCATTCAAGCGGATGGCGGAACACGAACAGCTTCCATCACAGGTGCTTTTGTTGCGATAACACTTGCTATTGGTCGACTGGTTGAAGAAAAACAACTTCCTGTATTTCCAATTAAAGACTTCTTAGCTGCTGTTAGCGTCGGAGTCTTAGAAGACGGAGCAGTTGCGGATCTAGATTATGTAGAAGATTATGCAGCGCACGTCGATATGAATCTAGTGATGACTGGAAAAGGTGAGTTCGTCGAGATTCAAGGAACGGGCGAGGAAGCAACGTTCACTCGTCAGCAATTGAACGAGCTTCTAGAACTTGGAGAAGGTGCGATTCGTGAATTGATTCAAATTCAAAAAGAAACACTTGGCGCACTTGCGGATGAAGTGGGGAACGAAGCAGGAGGTCTTATGTAATGAAAGAGATTTTAATTGCTACAAAAAATAAGGGAAAAGCCAAAGATTTCGAATCGATTTTTGGTCCTCTTGGCTATACTGTCAAAACACTGGACGATGTCGCGTCACATCTAGATGTGGAAGAGACAGGTTCGACGTTTGAAGAAAACGCGATTTTAAAAGCAGAGGCACTTGCAAATGAACTAAACACAATTGTGATTGCAGATGATAGTGGGTTAGAGGTCGATGCATTAAATGGGGAACCTGGCATCTATTCGGCTCGCTATGCGGGTGTTGCCAAAAGTGATGAGGCCAACATGGATAAACTCCTTGAGAATTTGCAAGGGGTGGAAGGTGCAGCACGTTCCGCACGATTCGTCTGTGCTATTGCGTTAGCGACTCCTGGCGAAGCGACGAAGACGTATCGCGGGACATGTGAAGGCGAAATTGCGACAGAACGCAAAGGAGAATTTGGGTTCGGATATGACCCAATTTTCTGGGTGCCGAATCAGCAAAAGATGATGGCGGAATTGCGTCCGGAAGAAAAGGCGGCAATTTCTCATCGCGGTGCAGCGATTGAGAAGTTACGCGCGGACTGGGATGGCCTAAATTAATTTTCCTGAAATACCATTGACTTTGATTCTAGGGATATCTATAATGAGAAATGTCTTTCCTGTCTGTGGATAGGAAAGTACTTTGACCCTGTAGCTCAGCAGGATAGAGCAACGGCCTTCTAAGCCGTCGGTCGGGGGTTCGAATCCCTCCAGGGTCGTAATTTACTTGTAAGCCTTCTTCTTTCTACATTACAATAGAAAGAAGAAGGCTTTTTATTTACAGAACGTAAACTGCAGGAAGCAGGTGAGCTCATGAAAAAACAAAAACCAGAACGCCGTGGCAACATGATCATCTTCCCAGGCGCCCTCACCACCCAAATCGACAAAGCACTTCGCGCAGCGGACCGGCACGATTTCATGGAAGCTGTTCGTCAATTCGAGACGGCCGCAGAACTCGGGACACTTGAGCCGGAAGCACAACTCATCTATGCATACTCCCTTTACGAAATTCGAGAATTCGAAAAGTCACTTGTACTATGTGACACATTGCTCCATGAAGGATTCGATCAATACGAAGAACTTATGGACCTTTACGTGACATTGCTCGTGGAACTGCGCCGCTTTGAAGAGGCCGATGCACTGATCGCTACACTCATTGAAGAACGCGTATTGTCACCGGAGCGAAAAGAAAAGTGGCTCCATCTTCGTGATCTGAGCGGACGACTAGCCGCGAATGCAGAAACTAAAGAAGTGCCGGAGCCACTTGCAGAGCTCAAACAACACGAATACGACCCTGAGACATTTTTTATGCAGCCGCTCGCTGTTCAATACCAGCGTCTCCTTGCAGCATTTGAAGGGGATTGTCAAAAACTTGAGCTTGAATGGAAACAAATTGTGGAACACGAATCTGTTCATCCAGTCATCCAGACACTTGCACTTCTGCTGCTCATCTCTTCAGATAGTCAAAAAACGATTCGAGTGAAAAAATTCAACTGGGATCAGCCTTGGATTCCTGCAGCTCTGGATGAACCGTTTGAAAACAGTCGATTCACGCAACTCGTGTCGAAAATTGAAGAACGTCTTGAAAATGAGCCAACAGCTTACTTGCTGATTCGTGACACATTTCAACATCATTGTTACTTACAATACCCGTATGTGTGGAACGGTTTTTCGGATGAAGAAGTGGTCGACGGGTATACGCTGTATTTTGAAGAACTCCTCCAAGGTGAAACGAATAAAGCGGATCATCGCGTACTGCGCATGATTCATAAGATTGACCAGCTCTATGCTCTACTAGAAATACAATAGGTTGAAAGTGCCGTGAACTATGGTATAATGTACAAGTTGTCAATACATTTATTAATGGATTAGTCAAAAATGAAACCAATTGTTGGAGGTCGAATACATGTCTACGAAATGGGAAAAACAAGAAGGAAACGAAGGCGTATTAACGTTTGAAGTTTCTGCAGAAGAATTCAAGAAAGCTATCGACGAAGCGTTCAAAAAAGTCGTAAAAAACATCAACGAGCCAGGATTCCGCAAAGGAAAAATGCCACGTCAAATGTTCAATAAAAAATATGGTGAAGAAGCACTTTACCAAGATGCTATCGACATCGTGCTTCCAGAAGCTTACACGAAAGCACTTGATGAGTCAGGAATCGATCCAGTTGATCGTCCAGAAATCGACATCGAGTCAATCGAAAAAGGCGAGCCAGTTGTTTTCACAGCTAAAGTAACAGTAAAGCCTGAAGTTAAATTAGGTGAATACAAAGGTCTTGAAGTGTCTAAACTAGACGAGACAGTTACAGAAGAAGAAATCAACGAGCAACTGTCTAACCACCAAGCGCGTCTTGCTGAAATGTCAGTAAAAGAAGACGAAATCGTTGAAGGCGATACAGCGACAATCGATTTCGAAGGATTTGTTGGCGAAGAAGCATTCGAAGGCGGTAAAGGTGAAGACTACGATCTAGAAATCGGATCAAACACATTCATCCCTGGCTTTGAAGAGCAATTAATTGGTTCTAAAACTGGCGACTCTAAGGATGTTGTTGTAACATTCCCAGAAGAGTACCACGCTGCTGAACTAGCTGGTAAAGAAGCGACTTTCAAAGTAACAGTAAAAGAAGTTAAAGGAAAAGTACTTCCTGAATTAAACGATGACTTCGCAAAAGAAGTTGATGAAAATGTAGAAGGTCTTGATGCACTTCGCACAAAGTTAACAGAACAAACAACAGAAGAGAAAAAACAAACGGCTGCACAAGCACTTCGTGACGACCTAGTGGAAAAAGCGGCTGCAAATGCAGAAGTGGACATCCCAGAAGCAATGGTAACTTCAGAAGTTGACCGCATGCTTCAAGAGTTTGGCCAACGCCTATCTCAACAAGGTATGAACTTGGATCTTTACTACCAGTTCTCTGGTCAAGACGAAGACGCACTACGTGCACAAATGAAAGAAGATGCTGAAAGCCGCGTGCGTGTATCTCTTACATTAGAAGCAATCGCTGCTGCTGAAGGCATTGAAGTTACAGAAGAAGACATCACTGCAGAGCTTGAAAAAATGACAGCTCAATTTGGTATGTCAGTTGACCAAATCAAAACTGCTCTTGGCGGAACTGCTATCTTAGAAAACGATATCCGTTTCCAAAAAACAGTTGAGTTCTTAGTAGACAACGCGAAAGTAACTGAATAAGATACCATTTACGGAACAAGGTGCAGATGATTCTGTACCTTGTTCTTTACATAATCATTTCATTTGCTATACATACCATAATCTTGTAAACTAAATCTCTGAATAGGGGTGAGTACAGTGTTCAAATTTAATGATGAAAAAGGGAACCTAAAGTGTTCATTCTGCGGCAAACCTCAAGAGCAGGTACGCAAACTTGTAGCTGGCCCTGGAGTATATATTTGTGACGAATGTATCGATCTTTGCTCTGAGATTGTAGAGGAAGAACTAGGAACAGAAGAAGAAGTAGAATACCGTGAAGTTCCAAAACCACGCGAGATTCAAGGAATTCTCGATGAATATGTTATTGGACAAGAGCGTGCGAAAAAAGCGCTAGCTGTTGCCGTTTATAACCATTACAAACGTATCAATTCAAACAGCGTCATTGACGAAGTGGAATTGTCAAAATCGAATATCGTTTTGATTGGACCTACAGGAAGCGGGAAAACTCTTCTTGCTCAAACATTGGCACGTATCCTAAACGTACCATTTGCTATTGCAGATGCGACGTCACTTACTGAAGCGGGTTATGTTGGGGAAGACGTAGAAAATATCCTTCTAAAATTGATTCAATCAGCGGATTACGATATTGAACGTGCTGAAAAAGGAATCATTTATATTGATGAAATCGATAAAGTAGCGCGTAAATCTGAAAACCCATCGATTACACGGGATGTTTCCGGTGAGGGAGTGCAACAAGCGCTTCTTAAAATTCTAGAAGGAACAACTGCGAGCGTGCCACCACAAGGCGGTCGTAAGCATCCTCATCAAGAATTTTTACAAATCGATACTACGAACATCTTGTTCATCGTCGGTGGTGCATTTGATGGAATCGAATCCATTATCAAACGCCGCATGGGCGAAAAAGTCATCGGATTTGGTTCGGATCCAAATAAAAAAGACCCAGAAGCAGATAGCTTAATGGCAAATCTGATTCCGGAGGACTTATTAAAGTTTGGTCTGATTCCAGAATTCATCGGTCGTTTGCCGGTGTTAGCAAGCTTAGAGACGTTAAATGTGGACGCACTCGTTCAAATCTTAACGGAACCTAAGAATGCGCTCGTCAAACAATACGAAAAAATGATGGAGCTTGATGGCGTCAAATTGACGTTTGAAACGGACGCTCTTTCGGAGATCTCAAAACTTGCGATCGAACGTAAAACAGGAGCACGTGGACTTCGTTCAATTATCGAAAATATCATGTTGGACGTCATGTTCGATCTTCCTTCTCGTGAAGACATCGTAGAATGTGTCATCACAAAAGAGACAATAACGGAAGGCACTCCGCCAAAGTTATTAAAAGAAGACGGTACTGAGTTCCAAAATGATACGAAGACGTCTGCTTAACAGCGAACATCCAGCTGGCTTTCCGTTAGCTCAACTTTGAGCTAATAGAAGGTCGGCTTTTTTTGTTCTAGATGTGTAGAACGCCGCTCTAGAAATTCCGAGGAAATCCGGCGTGCCCGTGAAGGCGCTTTTCAGACTTTGCGGGTGCGACGGATTCCGGAGTGTGTTTCTGGCGTTCGGAACTCGATTACTCAAAATGTATAGAACGCGGTTTATGCAAACAAAAAGCATGTCTTTAGGGATATTTCCCCACTATCGAGTATACTAAATGAACAAGCTGGTCATTAGACCATGAAAGGTGGACGAAAGATGACCTCTCAAGAAACAACACGCTACCCAATACTTCCTTTACGAGGACTTCTCGTATTCCCAACATTAACCCTACATATCGATGTGGGTCGTAAAAAATCAATGGCAGCACTCCAAGCTGCGATGAAACAAGACGAGAAAATCGTCCTCATTGCACAAAAGGATATGGAACTAGACAATCCGGGACAAGACGATCTATACGACGTCGGCGTTCTTGTGCATATTCGTCAACTGATGAAACTTCCGAACGGAACGATGCGCGTCCAAGTCGAAGGTCTTGAGCGAGCTGTGGTGGAATCTTATGAAGATGCAAAAGAGTTCGATCATGTAGTCGTTTCAACAATCACTGAATCGAAGCAGCCATCTCCAGAACAGGAAGCATTGATGCGAACATTGCACGCAGGCTTCACGAAGTTCAGTAAGCTATCCAAACAAGTATCCGAGGACTCAGCTCGTGCTGCAACAGAAATCAACGAACCAGGTCGTTTGGCGGATACTGTGGCGACACATCTTCCACTTCGAATCACAGCCAAACAAGAGGTCCTCGAAACGCTTGATGTGACAGAGCGATTGATGTATTTGATTGAAAAGCTCGAAAATGAAAAAGAAATTCTGGATTTAGAAAAGAAAATTCAAATTCGAGTAAAAAAAGCGATGGAGCAAACGCAAAAAGAGTTTTATCTTCGCGAGCAGATGAAAGCCATTCAATCAGAGCTTGGTGATAAAGACGGCAAGACAGGTGAAGTGTCTGACTTACGCAAGAAGATTGAATCCACTGGCTTCCCTGAAGCGACGATGAAAAACGTGTTAAAAGAACTGGATCGTTTTGAACGTATCCCGGCTCAGTCACCAGAGAGCGGAGTCATTCGCAACTATTTGGACTGGATGACTTCACTTCCATGGACGACGAAGACCGAAGATCAACTCGATATTCACCGTTCTCAAGAAATTTTAGATCGTGACCACGATGGCCTTGAGAAAGTAAAAGAACGGATTTTAGAGTATCTGGCTGTTCGTCAACTTACAAAATCACTCCGTGGACCTATCCTTTGTTTAGTGGGGCCGCCTGGAGTCGGGAAGACGTCACTAGCTAAATCGATTGCAGAGTCGCTTGACCGGAAATTTGTCCGTGTCGCACTAGGTGGCGTGCGCGATGAATCAGAAATTCGTGGACACCGCCGCACGTATATTGGGGCCATGCCAGGACGAATTATTCAAGGAATGAAAAAAGCAGGCACAATCAACCCGGTGTTCTTACTCGATGAAATTGACAAGATGAGCAATGATTTCCGAGGCGACCCGTCGTCTGCGATGCTTGAAGTACTGGACCCGGAGCAAAACAACTCGTTCAGCGATCACTATATCGAAGAGTCTTACAACTTATCAAATGTATTATTCATCGCTACAGCGAACGATTTATCTTCCATTCCAGGTCCTCTACGTGACCGTATGGAAGTGATTTCGTTAGCCGGTTACACAGAAATGGAAAAAGTCGATATTGCAGAGCATCACTTGCTTCCGAAGCAAATGAAAGAGCACGGTCTGACAAAATCGAAGATCTCGATCAAGCGCGATGTACTGCTTGATGTCGTGCGTTATTATACGCGAGAAGCAGGCGTTCGTTCACTTGAGCGTACAATCGCAGGGATCTGCCGAAAAGCGGCTCTCCAAATCGTTAAAGGTGAAAAGAAAAAAGTTACCGTGACTCCGAAGAACTTGGATTATTTCCTGGGCAAGCGCAAGTTCCGACATGGCCAGGCTGAATTGTCGAATCAGGTCGGTGCAGCGACAGGCCTTGCTTACACGTCTGTTGGTGGAGACACGCTTCAAATTGAAGTGTCATTATCAGCCGGAAAAGGCAAACTGCAACTAACAGGAAAACTTGGCGACGTCATGAAAGAGTCTGCGCAAACTGCTCTTTCCTATGTACGCTCAAATGCTGAATCGTTAGGGATTGCTACCGATTTCCATGAGAAATATGATATCCATATCCACGTACCGGAAGGCGCTGTTCCAAAAGATGGCCCATCGGCTGGTATTACGATCACCACTGCACTTGTATCCGCACTAACAGGCCGTCCTGTGAAGCGCGAAGTCGGGATGACAGGTGAAGTAACATTACGTGGTCGAGTCTTACCAATTGGTGGACTAAAAGAAAAAACATTGAGTGCGCATCGTGCCGGTATTGATACAATTATCATACCGAAAGACAATGTACCGGATATGGACGACATTCCGGAAAGCATTCGCGAAGAGTTGACTTTCCATCCAGTTTCACAGGTGGAGGAAGTATTGGCCATCGCACTAGAGGAGAGTAATTATGCAAATTAATAATATTGAGTTATTGATCAGCGCAGTGCGCCCGGAACAGTACCCTGAAACGGGATTACCGGAAATCGCACTTGCAGGTCGATCAAATGTAGGAAAATCATCGTTTATCAATCGTATGATTGGGCGTAAAAGTATGGCCCGTATTTCATCTAAGCCAGGAAAGACACAAACTTTGAACTTCTACAAAATCGAAGAACAATTAGTGTTTGTCGACGTCCCGGGCTACGGGTACGCAAAAGTTTCAAAAACTGAGCGTGCTGCTTGGGGAAAAATGATCGAGACGTACTTCACGTCACGTGAATCTTTAAAATCGGTTGTCTTAATCGTGGATTTACGTCATCCGCCAACAAACGATGATACTATGATGTATGACTTTTTAAAGCATTACGCTATCCCATGTATCATTGTCGCAACAAAGTCCGACAAGATTCCAAAAGGCAAATGGGAGAAGCATAAAAAAATCGTCAAAGAAACACTCGACATGGATCCTTCTGACCCACTCGTGTTGTTTTCATCTGAGACAGGAAAAGGCCACGACGAAGCTTGGACTGAAATCCGTAAAGCAATCGGTGAAGAAAACTAATAGTTCAAACCCGCTGACATTATGTTGGCGGGTTTTTTTAGGTACTTTTTTTAGGTACCTGTCCCAAACACTATTCTGACATTCACGACTATTCAATAGATATGCATCCTGAACCCGCATTGCTACATTCGATGGTAAATATTTATAAATTGTGTTGGAATTGTTTGGGGTCCAGGTACCTTTTGGGAACAGCTGGTAATTAACAGTTGACTACTATATAAGTTGAGTGGAAAGAAGGGGTTGACTCCAGTGGGATCAAAGTCTGTCGTGAGATCCCGCAGGAGCTTGCGACGAGGAAGCTCACGCAGCGCCCACGGAAAGCAGCCCCGTAATGGAACTCAAGGCTTTCTTTTCAGTCGGCTCCACATCTAAAAGAAGGAATAATCTGAATAAGGTAGCATCATTGTAAGGCTCGACACAATTTGGTAGACTATATTTAGAATCATTCTAATGTAGAACGTAATCCAGTGTAGGACTTTCATACACTGTTCACAAATGTCGAAGTACGCTGTCCTACACCTGTGCTATACTAGGACTAGTGAAATGGACGTATAAAGGAGATATGACGCAATGAACACTCTCGTGGTCGGTGTCAATTACCGAACAGCGCCAGTGGAGATTCGTGAAAAGCTTTCATTTATTGAAGCGGAACTTCCGAATGCCATGGAAGCGTTGCAAGAGCAAAAAAGCATACTCGAAAATGTAATTGTCTCAACGTGTAACCGTACAGAAGTCTATGCAACTGTCGATCAGCTACACACAGGCAAATACTATATAAAGCAATTCCTAGCAGCGTGGTTTGATCTTAGTATTGATGAGATCTCACGCTATGTGTTTGTCAAAGAAGAAGACGACGCAAAAAAACACCTATTTAAAGTGTCTGCTGGTATTGACTCGATGGTTCTTGGCGAAACGCAAATTCTCGGCCAAGTCAAAAAGAGTTTCTTATCTGGACAACAACACGGCACAACAGGTACAGTGTTCAATCAGCTGTTCAAACAAGCTGTGACGTTTGCAAAACGTGCGCATGCTGAAACCGCGATTGGCGAAAATGCAGTGTCTGTTTCGTACGCGGCTGTTGAGCTTGGCAAAAAAATCTTCGGTTCGTTAAGAAACAAGCACATTGTCATTTTAGGTGCAGGGAAGATGGGCGAACTAGCTATTCAGAATCTCCACGGTTCTGGTGCTGGAAAAGTCACGGTCATCAACCGTACATTTGAAAAAGCGGAACTGCTTGCAGCGAAATTTGATGGAAAAGCAAAGCCACTGGATGAACTGCAATGTACGTTACTTGAAGCAGATATCTTGATCAGTTCGACAGGATCTTCGACATACGTCATTGACTTCGAACTGATGCAATTTGTAGATAAACTTCGTAAAGGGAAGCCTTTATTCATGGTCGATATCGCGGTACCACGCGATTTAGATCCGAAAATCGGGGATCTTCCGAACGTATTCTTGTATGACATCGATGATTTACAAGGCATCGTAGAAGCAAACCTTGCAGAACGAAAACGTGCAGCAGCGCGCATTGAAGATATGATTGAAACTGAAGTGACGACATTCAATGACTGGATTGCGACGCTTGGTGTTGTTCCTGTAATTTCTGCACTACGTAAAAAAGCAAGCACGATTCAACAAGAGACAATGGCATCGATTGAAAACAAAATGCCAGAACTAACAGAACGTGAGCGTAAAATTTTAAACAAACATACAAAATCCATTATCAATCAGCTATTGAAGGAACCGATCCTTCAAGCAAAAGAGCTCTCGACGAGTCCGGATGCCGCGAAACAACTTGCGATGTTCCAGCAAATCTTTGGCATTGAAGAAGAGGTCAAAGACGAAGTGCAACTCGCGCAACAAAAAGCGAAAACAGTGAAAGCGCCGACTACAAAAGAAGCGCAAGCACTGCGCGGTGAATACTCGTTTTAAAGACTGAAAAGGCGTTTCTCCAATCTATTTGTGGCATAATAGATGATAGAGAAATGCCTTTTTTCAGTTTCAATTTCAGCAGAGGATGATTTCAATGAATGAGTTATGGATGCTACGGCTGCAAGAAATCATCGTAATCATGATTGCTGTCAGTCTCGTGTTTTATGTGATTGATTTCTTGAAAAAGAATACACGCATGAACCGCATCGGGACGTCTCTACTCATCACCGGTTGGGCGGTCCAGACGTTGCTCTTGCTGTATTTATTGATTGGTGACAACCGCTTTCCGATTTTATCACTTGAGGAAGGCTTCTATTTTTATGCATGGTTACTCTTAGGACTGACGATAGCGCTAAAAGTGTTTTGGAAACTCGACATCCCTGCCTTATTGTTCAGTTGTCTCGGCTTTATCTTTCTCGTCATTCATACATTTGGCGCAGGGCGAATTTCCGGCGGGGAAGTGTCTGCGTACTTAATCAATGAACTATTGATTATTCATATCACGTTTGCAATTCTTGCCTATGTGGCATTTTCCGTGTCCTTTGTATTCTCGATTTTGTATTTGGTTTTGCACCGGATGTTGAAACAGAAAAAATGGAATGCACAGTTTACGCGCCTTCCATCTTTGTCACAAGCTGAATCGATGATGACCTATTCGATTTTAGCCGGTATTCCTTTATTATTTGTCAGCTTATTGTTAGGCTTAGAATGGGGCTATATTGCTATAGTCGGATTCAACTGGTTCGATTCTAAAATCGTGACCTCGTTCGTCCTTCTCATCGTGTATCTGATCGTCTTTATTGTACGAGAACGACCACGTGTGATTGGAACGACCTATGCATGGATCCATATCTATGCGTTCTTATTTGTACTCATTAATTTTTTCCTCGGAAGCTCGTTTTCCGAATTTCACTTATGGTAACTAGAAAGGTTGAGAGATATGCGTAAAATTATCGTCGGTTCACGCCGCAGTAAACTCGCTCTTTGGCAAACAAATTGGTTCATCGAGCAGATGAAAAATTCAGGAGCTCCGTTTGAGTTTGAAATCAAAGAAATCGTAACAAAAGGAGACCGAATTTTAGACGTCACCCTTTCAAAAGTCGGTGGTAAAGGATTGTTTGTGAAAGAAATTGAGCAAGCTTTATACGACAAAGAAATCGACTTCGCTGTACACAGCATGAAAGATATGCCGTCAGCCATGCCAGAAGGACTTGTCATCGGTTGTGTGCCGGACCGCGTGGATGAGCGGGATGCATTTATCTCGAACAATCATGTGAAGCTTGCAGACCTGCCAAAAGGTGCAGTTGTCGGAACGAGTAGTCTACGCCGTAGTGCACAGATCTTGTTGCAACGCCCAGACGTTGAAATCAAGTGGATTCGTGGAAATGTAGATACGCGCTTAGCGAAACTTGCAGCAGGTGAATATGATGCGATTATACTAGCAGCAGCTGGCTTGAAGCGTTTAGGCTGGAGCGAAAATACAGTAACGGAATATTTGGATGTCGAGACATGTATTCCGGCAGTTGGACAAGGCGCACTAGCAATCGAGTGTCGCGAAGACGATGCGGAATTACTCGAAGCGCTTGGCAAACTGACAGATGCAAACACGTGGAAGACAGTTGAAGCGGAGCGTGCATTCTTACACGCAATGGATGGTGGATGCCAAGTGCCAATCGCAGGACACGCGACGATCGATGGTGACACCATTACATTGACAGGTTTAGTAGCCGCACCAGATGCTTCGATTGTATATAAAGAAACAAAGACAGGTACAGATGCAGTAGCACTTGGAAAAGAAATTGCAGAGACCCTGACAAAAGAAGGGGCCTATGATTTGATTCAACGTGTTAAAGAACAGGCCGATGTCTGAACCGTTTATTGTAACCGGGCAGCTGCATGATGAGACTTTGCTGAAGACAATTGAACAAGCAGGGTTTCAATCTGTGCATCTCCCGTTGATTGAGACGCGACCGCTGACTCTTTCCGAGGTTGAAATCGCGCGCATTACAGCGTGCGACTGGATCCTCTTTACAAGTCAGACGGCTGTTCATGCGTTTTTTGACCAATTAGAAACGCCTTTCACCGGTAAGTTTGCCGTCGTCGGATCAAAGACAGAAAAAGCACTGCAATCCTATGGCTACGAAGCAAGCTTTAAACCATCAGTTTACAGTGCAGATGTATTTGTCGAAGAATGGAATGTAAGTCAACCCAATGATTGTCGTGTGGGATTTATAAAAGGCAATCTTGCAAAGCCGACAATCGAACATGGTCTTCATTCTAGTGTTGATTCTATCGTAGTATACGAGACGACTTCTGTTCCACAAAATGTTCTTACAATCAATGACTGGATCGCACAGCATCACCAAGTGACACTTGTCTTTGCGAGTCCTTCTGCAGTGCGTTCATACACACAAGCAGGAGGCGCCGTAACAGACAAAGTCATTTTCTGTGCCATCGGTCATATTACAAAAAAAGCGTTAGAAGACGCGGGAATGACTGTCCACGTGATGCCTGAGCGCTATACATTGGAAGACGTCGTGAACGCGCGTCTTCATTACAAGGAGTGAATGCCATGCAACCGACTTTTAAACGTCACCGCAAACTGCGTACATCTGCAGCCATGCGTGCATTAGTAAAAGAAACGTATCTTCATAAAGAAGACTTAATTTATCCTTTATTCGTCGCTGAGGGCGAAAATCGCAAAACCGAAGTGTCATCGATGCCAGGTGTTTTCCAGTTTTCTTTAGACCGTCTAGGCGAAGAACTCGATGAAATCGTAGATCTTGGTATTCAGTCCATCATCTTATTCGGCCTTCCTGCTGAGAAGGATGAGATGGGAACGGGTGCCTATCACAATCACGGAATCATCCAAGAAGCGACTCGCTTTGTAAAAGAACGCCACCCACAATTACTTGTCATCGCGGATACGTGTTTATGTGAGTATACGAGCCATGGTCATTGTGGAGTCGTCGATGAATCGGAACGTATCGTCAATGATGCGTCGTTAAATCTACTCGCGAAGACGGCTGTCAGCCAAGCGGAAGCCGGAGCTGACATTATTGCACCTTCGAACATGATGGACGGGTTTGTCGCTGTGATTCGTAAAGCACTTGACGATGCAGGATTCGAAGACATTCCCATCATGTCGTATGCTGTAAAATATGCATCAGGATACTATGGACCGTTCCGCGAAGCAGCAGATGGTGCACCAAAGTTTGGTGACCGTAAAACGTATCAAATGGATTATGCGAATCGTTTAGAAGCGCTTCGTGAAGCACAGTCCGATGTGGAAGAAGGCGCAGACTTCCTGATTGTGAAGCCTGCACTGAGCTATTTAGATATTATTCGTGATGTCCGCAATGCACATGACCTGCCAATTGTTGCGTACAACGTAAGTGGCGAGTATGCGATGGTCAAAGCAGCAGCAATCAAAGGATGGATCGATGAAAAGTCTGTCGTGCTTGAAACGATGACAGGAATGAAACGCGCAGGTGCAGATCTTATTCTGACGTACCACGCGAAAGACGTAGCAAAATGGCTGGAGGAGAAGTAAATGGCAAAAACCTATACAAAATCTCAGCACGCATTTGAAGAAGCAAAAGATTTGATGCCAGGGGGCGTAAACAGCCCTGTTCGTGCGTTTAAATCGGTCAATATGGACCCGATCTTTATGGAAAAAGGAAAAGGCGCGATCGTGACGGATATCGATGGCAATGACTACATTGATTATGTATTATCATGGGGGCCACTGATTCTAGGACATACAAATGAAAAAGTTGTGGCTGAAATTCAACGTGTTGCTGAACTTGGTTCAAGCTTTGGTGCATCGACGCTGATTGAAAACGAGATGGCGAAACTTGTGATGGATCGTGTACCGTCAATCGAAATGATTCGTATGGTGTCGTCTGGAACAGAAGCAACAATGTCAGCTCTTCGTTTAGCTCGAGGGTTCACTGGCCGCAACAAGATTTTAAAATTCGAAGGTAGCTACCACGGACATGGCGATAGCTTATTGATCAAGGCTGGTTCCGGTGTTGCGACTCTTGGACTTCCCGATTCACCGGGAGTGCCAGAATCTGTTGCAAAAAACACGTTAACAGTGCCATTCAACGATTTAGAGGCTGTAAAAGAAGCGTTTAAACACTTTGGTGACGATATCGCTGCCGTTATCACAGAACCGGTTGCAGGGAATATGGGTGTCGTTCCACCACAACCTGGATTTTTAGAAGGCTTGCGTGCCATCACAGAAGAAAATGGAGCATTGTTGATTTTTGATGAAGTCATGACTGGCTTCCGTGTAGATTACGGTTGTGCACAAGGCTACTACGGGGTAAAACCTGATATCACGTGTCTAGGAAAAGTAATCGGAGGCGGCCTTCCAGTAGGCGCATTCGGTGGACGTCGTGACATTATGGAACAAATCGCTCCAGCAGGTTCTGTCTACCAAGCAGGTACTCTTTCAGGAAATCCACTTGCGATGGCAGCTGGTTATGCGACATTGTCTCAACTGACTCCAGACAGCTATACGTATTTCCAAAAGCTTGGAGACCGTTTAGAACAAGGATTCCGCGCAGTAGCAACGGAATTTGATATTCCGCACACGGTGAACCGTGCAGGCTCGATGATCGGATTCTTCTTCACAAACGAAGACGTGACGAACTACGACCAAGCAAAAACGTCAGACTTAGGCTTGTTTGCAGATGTGTACCGTCTGATGGCAGAGCAAGGTGTCTACTTGCCACCCTCTCAGTTCGAAGGATTGTTCCTCTCAACTGCGCACACGGAAGAGCATATCGATAAAACGATTGCCGCATTCCGCGAAGCATTCAAACAATTGAAAAACTAAATCTAATTGAACACCTCCTTTCATGCTGACTTGACGGCACCCGTGCGATTCCTTACAATAAGGACATATACAATAAATGCATCGAACGGGAAGAGTAATGATTTCCTTGATCTGTAGAGAGAAGGCCATTTGGTGAAAGGTCTTCGGTCAAGCGTCATGAAGGTAGCCCAGGAGCAGCTGTCGTGAACTTACAGTAGTGACAGCCGGTGAAGAGCCGTTAGTGAATGAAGTGCATGCTTCGGCATGAAGTAAAGGTGGTACCGCGACTATACCCTCGTCCTTTTTCCTAAGGACGGGGGTTTTTTGTATTCTCCGACCGCTTCATTCACACAAATCAAAAGGAGTGACGTACATGACAAACGAAATCGAAATGCCGACAAAGTACGATCCGCAATCGATCGAACAAGGCCGCTATGACTGGTGGTTGAAAGGAAAATACTTCGAAGCACATCCAGAGAGCGATAAAGAGCCCTACACAATCGTGATCCCGCCACCAAACGTAACTGGGAAGCTACACCTTGGACACGCATGGGATACGACGCTACAAGATATCATTATTCGTATGAAACGTATGCAAGGCTATGATGCATTATGGCTTCCTGGAATGGACCATGCGGGTATCGCAACACAAGCTAAAGTTGAAGAAAAACTACGCGCGGAAGGAAAAACACGTTATGACCTTGGTCGCGAGGCATTTGTCGAAGAAACTTGGAAGTGGAAAGAAGAATACGCAGGTCACATCCGCTCACAATGGTCGAAGCTTGGTCTCGGTCTCGATTACTCACGTGAACGTTTCACACTTGATGAAGGCCTATCTCACGCAGTACGCGAAGTATTCGTAAAGCTATACGAAAAAGACTTGATCTACCGCGGTGAGTACATCATCAACTGGGACCCAGCGACGAAAACGGCATTATCGGATATCGAAGTTATTCATAAAGAAATAGAGGGTGCCTTCTATCATATGCATTACCCGCTAACAGATGGAACAGGTTCGATCGATGTTGCAACGACGCGTCCTGAGACGATGCTTGGGGATACTGCGGTCGCGGTTCACCCAGAAGATGAGCGCTATAAGCATTTGATTGGCAAAACTGTAACACTGCCAATCGTTGGACGTGAAATCCCGATTGTGGCAGATGACTACGTAGACATGGAATTCGGAAGCGGTGCTGTAAAAATTACACCTGCACACGACCCAAATGACTTTGAAATCGGTAACCGCCACAACTTGGAGCGCGTTCTTGTCATGAACGAAGATGGATCTATGAACGGCAATGCTGGTAAATACGAAGGCTTGGACCGTTTCGAATGCCGTAAGCAAATCGTAAAAGACCTACAAGAGATGGATGTTCTTTTCAACATCGAAACGCACGTTCACTCGGTTGGTCATTCGGAGCGAAGTGGGGCAGTTGTTGAGCCTTACCTATCTACACAATGGTTCGTTCGCATGAAACCACTAGCGCAGCAAGCCATGGACATTCAAGATACAGACGGCAAAGTGAACTTTGTTCCGGACCGTTTCGAAAACACGTACATGCGCTGGATGGAAAACCTCCACGACTGGTGTATTTCTCGTCAACTCTGGTGGGGCCATCGCATTCCAGCTTGGTACCATAAGGAGACAGGTGAAGTTTTCGTAGGACACGAAGCGCCTGCAGACCTTGAAAACTGGCGCCAAGAAGACGATGTACTCGACACGTGGTTCTCATCTGCACTATGGCCGTTTTCAACGATGGGCTGGCCGGATGCCGACAACGAAGAGTTCAAGAAGTATTACCCGACAAACACACTAGTTACAGGCTATGACATCATCGCCTTCTGGGTATCGCGTATGATTTTCCAAGGTGTGGAATTTACAGGCACACGCCCATTCCAAGACGTATTGATCCACGGTCTTGTGCGTGACGCGGAAGGCCGCAAGATGTCGAAGTCTCTTGGTAACGGCGTTGACCCGATGGATGTCATCGAACAGTACGGTGCGGATGCACTTCGCTACTTCTTATCAACAGGTTCATCACCAGGACAAGACCTTCGCTACTCAACGGAGAAAGTAGAAGCCGTATGGAACTTTGCGAACAAGATTTGGAATGCTTCTCGTTTCGCCCTCATGAACATGGATGGCATGAAATATGAAGAAATCGATTTAACGGGTGAAAAATCAGTTGCAGATGCATGGATTTTGACGCGTTTGAACGAGACAATCGAAACCGTAACACGCTTGTCTGATCGCTATGAGTTCGGGGAAGTGGGCCGTGCCCTCTACAACTTCATCTGGGATGACTTCTGTGATTGGTACATTGAGATGGCGAAACTGCCACTGTACGGTGAAGACGAAGCAGCGAAGAAGATGACGCGTTCAGTCCTTGCGTACGTACTCGACCAAACAATGCGCTTGTTGCACCCATTCATGCCTTTCATCACGGAAGAAATCTGGCAGAACTTGCCGCACAAAGGCGAGTCAATCGTTACAGCAAGCTGGCCAACAGTACGTGAAGACTTGAACTTCCCAGAGCAAGCAGAAGAAATGAAACTTCTTTCGGAAATCATTCGCTCGGTTCGTACAATCCGTGCTGAGGTGCAGACACCAATGAGCAAAAAAGTACCGCTGATCCTATCTGCGAAAGACGACAAAGCACTGGCGACTCTAGAGAACAACGCTGCCTACATCGAAAAATTCTGTAACCCTGAAACACTTGAAATCGGCTTACGTCTAGATGCACCAGAAAAAGCAATGTCTGCTGTTGTTACAGGAGCTGAACTGTTCTTACCACTACAAGGGTTAATCGATATCGACGCTGAACTTGCGCGACTTGAAAAAGAACTTGCGAAGTGGGAAAAAGAAGTGAAACTCGTTCAAGGCAAACTTTCAAACGAACTCTTTGTTTCAAAAGCACCAGAAGCTGTTGTAGCAGAAGAACGTGCTAAAGAAGCGGACTACCTGGAAAAACGCGACACAGTCATCAAGCGTTTAGAAGAATTGAAGAATCTATAATTTGAAATTGAACCCCTGGGGTTGTCTTACGCCAAGTTTACTTGGTCCGAGAGACATCTTCAGGGGTGTTTTTTATTTTTTTCTAGGTACCTGTCCCAAAAACAATTCTGACATTCAT
The DNA here is from genome assembly GCF_041475995.1 of Chryseomicrobium imtechense. Lineage (NCBI taxonomy): Bacteria > Bacillati > Bacillota > Bacilli > Caryophanales > Caryophanaceae > Chryseomicrobium > Chryseomicrobium imtechense. The sequence goes on from NZ_JBGOBM010000002.1 coordinate 85,725, forward strand.
GACTATTCACTGAATATACATTCTGAGGTCGCATTCTTATGTTAATTACTGACTATTTATAAATTGTGTTGGAATTGTGCGGGTACCAGGTACCTTTTGGGAACTGTTGGTAATCGTTGAATGAATAGTGAAGGGAACCTTTCAAATGAAGTTGAGTGGAATGGAGGGGTTGACTCCAGTGGGATTCCAGTCTGCCGTGAGATCCCGCAGGAGCCTGCGACGAGGAAGCTCACGCAGCGCCCACGGAAAGCAGCCCCGCAAAGGAGCTCAACATTTAAAACCAGTCGGCTCCACATCTAGAAGTGACATTTCGTGTCTCAAATTGTTATACTAAATCTGATAAGAAATCACCCACCAAGAGGAGACCAAATGCATGTACACTAACTTACAAGAATGCCTAGATTTCGTATTCTCCATTCGTACGAGCACTTACAAACGCACACCCCTAGAGATGATCGAGGATATCTTAAACGACCTCGGAAATCCACACCTTACATTTAAAACCATTCACTTTGCCGGCTCGAACGGAAAAGGTTCCACATTAAATGCAGTTGACTCAATTTTAAAAGAAGCTGACCTACAAGTGGGTGTGTTCACGTCACCACACATTCACCGCGTCAATGAGCGTATTCGTATTAACGAAGTGCAGATTCCAGACGACAAATTACTCGACTATTTGAACCAAGTACTATCAATTGTCGAAACAAAATACGATGGCAAATATCCGACATTCTTCGGTATTATCACAATCGTTGCGTATATGCACTTTGCTGAACAGGAAGTAGACGTTGCGCTGATTGAGACAGGAATTGGTGGTTTACGTGACTCAACAAACGTTATCACACCGCTCATCTCCGTTATCACAACAGTTTCATATGACCACACGGATGTCCTTGGCGAAACGATTCAAGAAATCGCTTCTGAAAAAGCGGGAATCATCAAGCCAGGCGTTCCAGTCGTTTCAAGTGTGAAAAATCCTGAAGCGCAAGTTGTCATTCGTGAAACGGCGGCAGAAAAAAATGCACCACTTCAACAATTAGAAGAGCACATGAAAGTATCGAACGTTCGATTAGAAGACGGGTACCAAGTGTTCGACTTAGAAATTGGGGAAGCCCGTTTAGATAATATCGCACTTTCCATGTTCGGCATTCACCAAGCAGAGAACGCAGGATTAGCAGTAACAGCTGTGAAAACGATCGCAGATACGTTCAATGTGTCAGATGAAGCCATTTATGCAGGGCTGAAAAAAGCGAAGTGGGCAGGGCGCTTTGAGAAATTCGGCGACCATATCGTGATCGATGGAGCCCACAATCCAGAAGGCATGACAATGCTTCTGCAAACATTAACGGCCGTATACCCGGAATACAAGTATCACTTCCTTTATGCAGCTCTTGAAGAGAAAGACAATGCATCAAGTGTCGCGATGGTCGATCAAGTCGCAACAGACATTACGTTCACATCGTTCCACCACGCTGGCGCAACTCCAAAAGAAAAATTGATGGACTATTCGTCCCACACAGAAAAGTCAGCTGTTGATGACTGGAAAAAGGTTATCACAGACTTCCAATCGTCTCATGGAGAGACAGATGTTCTTGTCATCACAGGGTCTCTTTACTTTATGAGCGAAGTTCGGGAATACTTAGTAACTCTTAATCTGTAACAAAAATGAAAGGCTCGGATTCTTAGGAATGCGAGCTTTTTCAATTCGAAAAAGGAGATGAGACGATGAAAATCACTGGATTCGATACATACAAAAATCGATTCGGTATTGAGAGCCGTTCTGTGATCGAACCTGGCCTCGAGCGAATTGAGCGAGTTTTGGCTGCACTCGGTCACCCTGAACGTCATGACAAAATCATTCACCTTGCAGGTACAAATGGGAAGGGCTCCACAATTGCATTTTTAAAAGCACTTTGTGAAACACATAATCTTACATATGGAGCTTTTCAGTCACCTGCGATAGTTGATGTACATGACCAAATTGTAGTAAATGGTACTCCAATTAGCGAGCAAGAAATGAATTCGATTGTCGAGAAAGTATCAAAGGTAGAAGAAGCAAAGACACTAACGGACTTTGAACTTCTCACGGTCTGCGCATTTTTGTTCTTCCAACAAAAAGAAGTGGAGATGTGGCTAGTTGAAACCGGAATGGGCGGGCGCTATGATAGTACAAATGTCGTGCCAAACAGTACAGCAGTTATTACAAGTCTCTCGATTGACCACACCAATTTCTTAGGTACAACACTTGATGATATTGGCTCGCACAAAGCGGGCATTATCAAACAGAAGGCGAATGTCTTTGTGCCAGAGTCGATTTATCTCGCGCCAATCGAAAAGGAAGTGGAAGCGAAGAATGCATTACTGAACATGATTGCACCCCTTAGCGAAGAAATCGAAATTGCATTGCTCGGCGAACACCAGCGAATGAATGCTTCACTGGCAGTTGCAGCTTTCCAATCACTAGTTGACTCTAATTACGATGCGATCGAGCAAGCTTTGAAAACCGCCTATATACCATTTCGAATGGAGAAGATTGCAGAAAATGTGTACTTGGATGGAGCTCATAACTTAGAAAGTGCAGTCAAACTCGCTGAGACAATAAAAAAATCATTCAAAGGTCAATCTATCCATTTAATAATGGGAATATTAACCGATAAAGAGTATAAGGAAGTTTTAAAGGCACTGGAAGAAGTTGCGGATAAAATCACATTTGTCGAATTTTCACATGAACGTGCACTTGATGCAAATAGACTAGTCGAATTATGTCGGATAGAAAGTTGTGATTTGAAGAAAGTCGAAGATATAGTAATAAATTTAACAAACGATGGAAAAACAAGTACTTTTCTCACAGGTTCACTGTACTTTTTAACTGAATGGCGCTTCAAAAACAGCCAATAATGCCCGATGGATTTTTCTTATGGAGTGCTATAATTTTATTTGTCAGACAACTCTAAAAATGGAGGGCGGTAGACAATGGAATTCAGCAAGCGTACGAAACGTACCATCGTTTTACTTTATTGTTTTACCGCACTTCCACTCATGGCACTCCTTTTTCTCGCATTTCCTAGTCAACCAATCGACTGGCTGATTTTTTCGTTTATGTTCATATTGGCACTTGCAACAACTGCTATTCCATTCCATATCGGGGCAACAACAATATTCCTATCCCAATGGGTGACAGTTGCAGCTTTTCTGCAGTACGGGGCAGGTGTTGAAATGATTCTCGTACAATTTTCAATCTTACCGATGTTATTCCGCGTTCGTTTTTTAACAGATTTGCCGTATCGGATTTTATTTAGTTCTTGGATGTTTGTTCTGGTCTCTTTAGTATCGGCTTTGGCCGCTCATGCAGTTGGCTACCAGCTCGGTACAACAGACATTGGAATGATTATAATCGGAGCTAGTGTGTTTATGTTCGTAAGTTTAACTAGCAATCATATCATTTTATATACAAGAGACAGGATTTTAGGAAGTAAAGATAAATTCTTCTCTCGCGATGCTCTTTGGGACTACACGGGAAGCTTGGTTACATTGCCTTTTGCGATATCACTATACGTGCTACAAAATGAGATCGGCTGGATTGCCTTTCTATTACTAGGTATTCCATTTTTACTTGTTACCTATGTCGTGCGAATGTACAACACCGTAGAGCGTGCTAACCTTGCTCTTTCGAAAGCCAGCGCATTTGGTCATGAAATGGCAGATCGCTTAAGTGCCAATCAAATTGTCGATATGTTTATGAAGCGAGTGGCAGAACTGTTCCCGCTCGATGCCATCTACATTGTTGATAATTTAAAAGGCCGCTATGTTGTACTCCGAGCTGTTGTGGACAAAGAAGAAGTTACAATTGAAGTAGAGTCAGAATCGATACAGAACTCATTCATTCATTCTTATTTTAGTCGTTCAGAAAAACATTGCTTTGGGAAAGCTTCTGAATGGAGAGAAGATGCGCCTGATTTTCTTGAGAAAGATATGAACAGCTTGTTAATTGTTCCTATCCATCGCAACAAAAAGACAGAAGGAATGGTCATTTTATCTGCGCGAAAGAAATATGCGTTTGAAAAATACCAGATGGACATTGTTCACTTATTATCGACGTACTTTGCAGTTTCTTTAGAAAAAGCAAAATACGTCCATGCAGCTGTTGAGAAAAGTGAGACATGCGCTTTGACCGGACTTTATAATTATCGCTATTTAGATAAAAAGCTAGAAATTGAGCAAAACCGCTTAGATACGAATCCACATCTTTATTTATCTGCACTTATGTTAGATATTGACCACTTTAAACAAATTAACGATCAATATGGCCATCATGCCGGAAATAGTGTATTAAAAGATTTTGCGCGTTTATTAAAAAATCATGTTCCAGAGGATGGAACGATTGCACGCTATGGTGGAGAAGAGTTTGTCATTCTATTACCGCACATGACGAAACAAGATGCCGCTGAACTAGGCGAGAAGATTCGAAAAGAAGTTCAAACCAATTCTTTTTTAATAGATTCGGACCTCTCCAAAAATCGACAAGATGAAATCATTTATTTGACGGTCTCGATTGGTGTTTCAAATGCACCAGAAGATACCGATGAAACAATCACAATGCTACGAAACGCCGATCGCGCGCTCTACATTGGAGCTAAGCAGGCGGGGCGGAATCGTGTAGCGGAATATAGTAACTAAAAAAAACAGCCTCTCGGCTGTTTTTTTAGTTGTATTTGATTTTTGTTAGTGATGCCCATTCTAAGGGAGTAATTGTGATGGATTGAGAAGAACTTGCATATTCAGAAGTTATACTTACAGAGCAGGCTGTCTCAAAACGAGCTTCATCTAAGTAAACAGGACCTGAGTATGATTGATTTGATTTATACTTTGCCGGATTAAATATTAATAGTTTACTATTATTTTCTAATATATAATTATCAGTTGGATCCCAAAATGAATTAAATACACACATCGTAGAGTTATTTAATGCTATAACTTTGTTTTTAGGTTTTTGAATAAAAATATCTTTAACTAAAATCTTCGAGTTAGTAAAAGATGTTTTAACTGCGCTAGAGTTTGAAGTGAAATTTAATATATTTGTTACTACATTGGCATTATAAACATAACTTTGATTGTGATTAAAAGTAATGGATTTTTCAGATAGAACAGTAATAGTGTTTTTGGCTAAATTAGTACCATCAAGATCCCCCTTTTTTTTGTTGTTTCTTTCATCAAGTTTTTCAAAACTAATAGCTTTTGTACTTAAAATATCTCTAGTATGAGGAGCTGTATTATTTGCAAATTTTAATTCACTATTTGAACAAGCAAAATTTGTGCCACACATGAATTCATTAAATGTAATACTGACCACAGGAGTTCCTGCTGTAGTAGTGGTAATTGAAAAGCTAATTCCTAGATTATCGGGTAAGTTAATTGTCAGATCAATTGAGTTTTCTTTACTTGAATCTCCAATTAAAGAGGTTCCATATACAGTTACGACTTTTTTATTCGATGAGATGAAATTTGCAACCTCATTTTGTAATGAATAAGTCGAGTCAACTGAAGTGGATGTGTGGTAAGAGTTACTATCTACATCCTTATCTAAAGTTCTTAACAATTCTATAATCTCTATTGCTGTTGCAAGCTCATGTTTAGCAATCGATTCTTCCACTTTGTTATCGAATTGAATTCTGGTTAAATTCTTGTCTATGCTTTCCACATCACGCTTAAGTGTTTGTTGGTGACGAATAATAATTTCTGAGGTTTTTGCCTCGATATACTCTGCACCCATCTCGGCTACAGAGTAGGAGATGCTAGTTGTACTAGTATTTTTAATTTGCTTAGATTGATTTATAGATGCAACAGCAAACGAAGCAGTTACAAGAAACAACAACACTACTAAAACTAATGTTAGTAATAATGTGTAGCCCTTTTGATTTGTTAAGAAATTCATGATTTCTCACTCCACTCATGGAATATAATTACTATTAGTATATCAAAAGAGATAGGTCTATAGGTATGATATTCTGGAATGTAAAAATAACGATTTTACATAATGAGAAATTTAGTCCAAAGACCTAAAAAAGCTAAGCGAAGTCGCTTAGCTAGTCAGTAGTTAATTTTGATAATGTTGTATTTAATACATAATAAGTTGATTTTCCATCCTTGAATTCAGCAGTTAAGCTCAAATGCACAGGCAAAAGAATTCTTCCCCCATTTGAATAACTTGCAATACTCAAAGTAGCTTCTTCTTGATTGATTATATTATTTTCAATAGTGGGCGAGACATTATAAAGTTGATAAGTGACTCCAGGGCGTTTTGGAATTCTAATTTCACCATCATCTTTAGAGTTAATCACTAATTGGCCAGCCTCAATTTTTAGATCTATAATTGTGCTTCTTGTATGAGTAGATTGTAATGTCGACAAAATCACATTCGCTTCCTGTTGTAAGGACTGTGTAGTAACGGCATAACTATTGGAATCAATCGTCTGGAAAAAAATTCTCCAAATCAGAATTGTAAGAAATCCTATAATTACAATAACCGCAAGTAACTCCACTAAAGTAATACCCTTTTGATTTTTCATGGCGCAGGCACCTCAATTACAGCAGTAGGTTTTGCAGCTGCATCTAAGTAACCATAATTAGTAGCTCGAATTGCATTTCCTTCAACTATATAAATAGTAATTTCAAAAAGACCAAGTCCATCAACGTTCATTGGGTCGATAACATAGTGAATGGTCAATGTTCCACCTAATGGATCTGTTTCTGAAAATGTATAGAAATTATCTGAAGGGGCGTCAGCAGCTGAAAAGAAAGTCTTCACTGTTGGACGAACAGATATTTCCTTGAAATCAGCAGCTATCAATGCGCCTCCTTTAGCACGAACAAGCGCATCTTTCGCAACTGCTACCGAGTCGAGACTCTCCTCATTCACTTCATTCGTCCTAAACATATTCGGAAAAACACTTAACGCGATGGATAACACAACAGCTAAAAGTACAACAGATGCTAAAACCTCCACTAATGTAAATCCTTTAGAATTCAGAAAATTTCTAAACACCTCTTGCACCCCCCTATGGTACCCTTTATACTTTCATCATAACAGAGGATTCAAAAGAATGAAACAAAGGAAATATCTGTCGTAAAGATTTCATAAATAAGGTAAAAAGTTGTATTCAAAGTTACAACTATTACGTTACAATGAGATTAATGAGATAATTCTGTGATGTAAGGCCTATAGAGAGTAGTAGGTAAATCTAGCGGGGGAGTGAATCAATTTGAGGAAAGTAATTGCAGGTTTAATTAGTATTGGCCTACTCGCTTTACTTTTTTCTCCTTTTGTATTAGCGAATGAACATGCACATACATTAGGTGGGAAAGTAGCTCCTTCAACAGATGAGGAAGAAGTGACGGCTTGGATTGCAACAGAGATTGATGTATGGAAAGCATCAGCGGTCGAGCAGTTGAATGCAACGAATCCTTCATTAGAAGTGACAGCAGATGATTTTGTTTTTGATATCGCGCATTCGGTTGACCAATTTGTTAGTAAAGCAAATGTACCATGGTATGCATTTTGGAAAAGCGATCAAGAAGTCCATCAACCACTTGTGGTGACAATCAGCGAGCGACTTACTTCTGCAATCGATGCAGATCCAGCGTTTGACAGAATCAAAACAACAGAAGACCTTCGCATAAAAGCAAGTGTATTGAGCGATGAATCGATTCAACTAATTGCGAGTGACATTTCTATAGCGGATTTGGAACGCGTTGGCTTTGTAACAGTTCAAACGGGACTGCCAGCTGCAGAACTAAATGCAGTAAATGAATTGATACATAATAAAGTGATTCAACCTCAAGAAGTCGTTTCATTAAATGAAACTTTAGTGCAAGGTGCTGCACCGATTTCAGAAGCAACGGCGAACTTTGTGGCGTCGATGTTTTATATAACTGTCCTTCAAACGGAATTTGATTTAGTTGAGCGTCACTCACAAGGGGTCGTACCAGACTATTCGACTTTAGGATTAGAAGCGATGATCAACGCGAAGTTGAACCGTGATTTTAAATTCAAAAATACGTTTGATACACCAGTAACTATCCAAGCAACAAACTCGGGTGGTACATACTTACTGGAATTCCTAACTCTAAATCCAGATTCTACTGCTAGTTTTGAAGTAGGATCTCGTGAAGAAATAGAACCTAAACGTGTAGAACGTCTGGTTGCAGATTTAAATTACGGACAGTCTCGTCAAATCGAAGCGGGAAGAAGCGGTTGGAGAGTCGTAACATACCGCACCGTTTCATCAAAAACAGGATCATTTGAAACACAAGAAATTATCGCTCGTGACTACTATCCACCTGTACATACAGTTGTTGAAGTTAGTGCGAAAGAAGCACCACCAGCTCCAGAACCAGCTGTCCCAACAACGGGGGATCCTGCTGATGGCTCAGGTACTGGAACAGGAACGACTGGTGGAACTGGAACTGGCTCGGGTACTGGAACAGGAAGCGGTACAGGAACTGGTTCAGGCACCGGCACCGGCAGTGGTTCCGGATCAGGATCAGGATCAGGATCAGGTACAGGATCAGGAAATGGAACAGGCTCTGGCAATGGTTCAACCAATGACCCTGCAGATTCTGATAATGATGGCACACCGGATTATGACAAAGGCGGAAATAAAGTTGATTAACGGAGGGAGGGATTCACGATGAAACCTGGGACGAAAAAACGGATTGGGGATATGCTGGTAGATGCGGGCATGATTACCCAGCAACAACTCGAATATGGACTTGAAAACAAAGCACCTTCTGAAAAACTTGGGGACTATTTCATTCGTGAAAACCTCATCACCGAACAGCAATTAAATGAGATGCTCGAGCGTCAACTTGGCATTCCGAATATTAACTTGACACAATACCCGATCGACCCGGAATTAACGTCACTTGTTCCAAAAGATATTGCAAAGCGACTGCTAGTTCTGCCAATTAAACGAGAACGTAATAAACTCTTACTTGCGATGGCCGATCCAATGGATTATTTCGCAGTAGAAGAAGTGCGTATGGCGACGGGTCTTCAAGTCGAACCAGCTATTGCAGCGAAGTACGATTTACTGCGCATGCTGACAAAGTTCTATGACTTGAAAGAAACGATGGATATGTCGCTTCAAGACATCATTCCAACGAGCTTAGAAGACGAGAACCAGATCACGGATCTCGACTCGCCAATCGTCAACTTAGTGAATCAGCTTATCAGTAACGCCGTCACGCAACGTGCATCGGATATTCACTTTGATCCACAAGAAACAGACTTTCGCGTCCGGTACCGGATTGACGGTGTACTACACCTAGAGCGAGCGTTACCAAAATACATTCAAAACGTCATCTTGGCGCGTATCAAAATCTTAGCGAACTTAAACATTACCGAGCACCGGATCCCGCAAGATGGTCGTATCAAACAAAACATTAATATGAAGCCAGTCGATATTCGTGTATCAACACTTCCAACGATTTATGGCGAAAAAGTCGTAATGCGGGTACTCGATTTAACGAATGCTATCAACGATATTTCCAAACTTGGCTTCAGCGACACGAACTTAACGTCGTTCAAAAAAATGTTGAAACGTCCAAATGGAATTGTGCTAATCACTGGTCCTACAGGTTCTGGTAAATCTTCTACTCTGTATGCGGGTTTGAACCGCTTAAATGAAGATGAAGTAAACATTATCACAGTTGAAGATCCAGTCGAGTATCAATTAGAAGGAATCAACCAGATTCAAGTAAAAGAAGAAGTAGGCTTGACGTTCGCAGCGGGTCTTCGCTCGATACTTCGTCAAGATCCAGACATCGTCATGATTGGGGAGATTCGTGATTTAGAGACCGCACAAATCGCGGTTCGAGCATCACTTACGGGTCACTTAGTTTTAAGTACACTACACACGAACTCAGCAGTTGAATCGGTCTCGCGTCTTCGCGATATGGGAATTGAGCAATTCTTGATCGCCTCTTCCCTAGTTGGAGTCATCTCGCAGCGTCTTGTACGTCGTGTATGCCGAGATTGCGCAGTGAAAGAGCCTGCGACGAGTCGTGAAAAAGAATTGTTCCAAGAAAATGGGGTTGAAATTCACGAAATTTCACGTGGTGTTGGATGTCCAGCTTGTAACAACACGGGTTACCGTGGACGACTCGCAGTTCATGAAGTATTAGAAGTCGATGATGAAGTGCGCACAATGATTATTGATGGCAGAAGCCAACGAGACATTATGCGCTATATGAAACAAGCGAAAATGAAATCCCTACTGCAAGACGGGATGGAAAAAGTAGCCCAAGGCGTAACAACGACAGAAGAAGTATTCCGCGTTGCCACACTCGATTAAAGGAGGTGACCCCACTGAGTTACTCAATACTCGATTTACTCGATCGCAGCTATGAAGAAAAGATTTCGGATTTGCATATCACAGTGGGTGTTCCCCCAATGTTCCGGAAGAACGGGAAGTTGATTCCTGGTGGAGACGTAATTCTTACAGAAGAAATGACGAAGCAGATGGTCAATGAATTGTTGCCAGCCGATAAGCAAGAAGAGTTTGCAGAAAAAGGCGAAACGGATTTCGGGTTTGCACTCGGCGAAAAATGTCGTTTCCGGATCAATGCCTATCACCAGCAAAAGCGAATGGCACTAGCTGCCCGTCAAATCTCAAACTCTATTCCAACTTTACAACAGCTCAACATGCCAAGGGTATTATATGACTTAGCAGAACGTCCGCAAGGGTTGATTTTAGTTACGGGTCCAACGGGTTCTGGAAAATCGACGACACTTGCAGCGATGATTGATCATATCAACAGGACGATGTCGCGACACATTTTGACTTTGGAAGATCCGATTGAGTACGTGCATCCGCACAATCAGTCGATTGTCAACCAGCGTGAAATCGGTGCAGACTCCATGACATTCGCCAACGCATTGCGGGCAGCACTTCGTCAAGATCCAGACGTCATCCTAGTTGGTGAGATGCGAGACTTGGAAACCATTTCAACTGCCATCACAGCAGCTGAAACCGGCCACTTAGTAATGGGAACATTACACACAAGTTCTGCCCCAACAACTATAGACCGAATCATTGACGTGTTTCCACCGTTCCAGCAAGGGCAAATTCGTATCCAACTTGGGAACGTATTGCAAGGAATTGTCTCCCAACGATTATTCGTGAACGCAACCGGAAATGGGCGGGTAGCGGCAACAGAAATATTGATTTCCACACCCGCTGTCTCGAACTTGATTCGAAACGAAAAAGTGCACCAGATTCAAAACGTTATGCAAACGAGTCGCGCACTAGGCATGCATACACTTGAAGCCAATATCCAAGAACTGATTACAAAAGGCTCAATCAAGTACGAAGACGCAAAGCCATACCTACCGGCAGGTGATTATTAATGGTTGTATTTCGTTATAACGGCCGCTCCATAGAAGGAGCAATTAAAAAAGGCACAATTGATGCAGTCTCCAAGGCTCAAGCGATTCAAAAACTGCGCGAGATGAAAATTAACCCGCGTGAAGTGGAAGAATCAAAATCGATTTTGCATAAAGAATTATCATTTGGTGCAAGGGTTAAAAATCAAGACTTCGTAATCTATGTACGCCAGTTCGCGACACTCATCCGCGCAGGTGTTTCAATAGTTGAATCAACTCGAATCTTAGCTGATCAAACAAAATCAAAGCCTCTGAAAAAAGCACTAAATAGTGTGGAAGAAGACGTCCGTACAGGACTTACTTTCTCGGACGCAGCAGCCAAATACCCGAATGTGTTCCCAGGGGTATTTGTGAACATGATCCGTGCTGGGGAAGCAACAGGGAACCTTGATAATTCACTTGATCGCTTGGCGATGTCTCTCGAGAAGCAGTTTGCAATTAAGAAAAAAGTGCAGTCAACGATGACGTATCCGGTAATTTTACTTATCCTAACTTTTGGTGTTGCTGGTTTTTTAATGTTAACAGTAGTACCTCAATTCGTTGATATGTTTGATGATATGGGGGCAGAGTTGCCAACCATTACGAAAATCGTCATGGCAATGAGTGAGTTTTTGCAAACGAGTTGGTATATCATCATTATCGCAATTGTTTTGGTAGTAACAATTTTCATGTATTTATTTAAAAACAACACTAAATTCAATTTTGGTGTGTATTACGCCATTATGCGCATGCCGGTATTCGGTCAACTTGTACAAAAGTCTTCGATTGCACGTGTGACAAGAACTTTATCATCTTTATTCAGCTCCTCGGTCCCAATTCTACAAGCTTTAACAATTGTAGAGAAGGTTTCTGGAAATCCAGTCATCGGAAAAGTGTTAAATGAAGCAAAAAGAAGTCTTGAAAAAGGAAGTACGCTAACAGCGCCTCTACAAGAAAGTTGGATTTTCCCGCCACTCGTTACACAAATGACCTTAATTGGAGAGCAAACTGGATCACTCGATTATATGTTAGAGAAAGTTGCAACGTTTTATGAAGAAGAAGTGGACCGGACTGTTGATACTTTAAAATCATTGATTGAACCTTTGATGATTTTGTTTTTAGCTTTTATAGTTGGCGGAATAGTTATGGCTATTATGATTCCGATGTTTAGTCTTTATGAACAAATGTAAAAACTTCAATCCATTTAAGGAGGTGAGAAAACGAAATGAACGAAAAGACTTACTTAGACCAAAAAAACGAAATGATGGGAGAGAACTCATTCATGAAGAAATTATTGAAGAAACGCTTAAATCAAAAAGGTTTAACACTAATTGAGCTATTAGCTGTAATTGTTATCTTGGCAATTGTTGCTGCTATAGCAATCCCAGCTATTGGGAATGTAATTAGCAATTCACGCGTAGGAGCAATTAAAGGCGATGCTCAAACAGCTTTGTCAGCAGCAAATATTTATTTTACAGATAATGGCTCCGCAAATGGAAGTGTAGTTAGTCTTGATCAATTATTAGCAGCCGACTTACTTGATGGGCCAGCTTCTTTAACTCCAGGTACACCTGGTACCGATGCGGGAGCAGTAAGTATTACAAAAAATGCTAATGGGAATTTCATTTCTGGAGTTGGTGCAGCAGGTGGTGTGACATTGACCTTTAATCAGGCAACAGGAACTAATATCACTAATTTCCCGAATAATACAGCAAATGGTACTGCGCAAAATATCACAATTGCTAGATAATACCAACCTTATTTGAAGCCGGAGCAATCCGGCTTGACATAAGCTTGGCATTAAGACAAGTAGAAAGAGATGGACGAGAGGGGTCATGGGATGTTTCGAAAACGCGGAAGTCGACAAATCGTGTCGATGGATCTTCAAGAGACAGTGTTACGTGCACTTGTTCGGCCACGTGAGGATGGGGACGACTGGTTGCTGTACGAAGCGGCTGTGCCTCCTGGGTATGTAGAAGATGATCATATAAAAGATGAAATTGGCTATTTTAATTGGATGAAAGAACAAGTCGCTTCTTGGGGAATTAAGCGCGATCAAGTGCGTTATTTCGTTCCGGACAGTGCAGTCATGATGAAAGCAATCGAGCATCCAGAAGACGTGCAGACTGAAGGCTTAAAAGGGTATGTACAGATGGAACTTGGGCGTTCGATTCAACTACCGTTCGAGAACCCGTTACTGGATGTGTATGACCCGACCCCAGGTGACCAAAAAGCTACTTTATTTGCTGCTCCCGCTGAAGAAGTCATGCGCTTTGCGAATATTTTGGATGACGCGGGACTTGATCCTGTCATTGCAGATCTTCGTGCATTGTCTGCTATTCGTTATTTTACAAAGCGCGATTATTTTAAAACAGAAAAATCGTATCTACTTGTGGAATGGTTGATGACAGGCGTTGTCGTCACAATCTACCGCGACGGGGAAGTCGAATTTTTACGTTACCAGCCTTTTGAGAAAGAAAACGGCGTGTATCGTTCCTATGCTGAAGGGGACGACATCAAATTCCGTCTAGATGGCGATGTTGAAGCGTATCGCTATCAACTCGCAGAACAAGTGACTGAACTTGAGCGAATGATGACCTTCTACCGTTTCTCGATTCATAAAGGGGACATTGCAGTCGAAGAAATCATTTCGTTCGGCGAGTCACCAGAACTTGATTACATCGACGGCTTACTTCGGGAAAACTTATCGTTCCCGCAAGTGACGACTGTACGAGATGAAGATGTGCGCAAGTTTTACAATGGATTCGGATCGAGTGACGTGTCACTCATCGGTCTCGCGTTAAAGGGGGATGTCCATGAATCCGGAAATTAATTTACTTCCCGTCTTTGAAAAGCGTAAACCGGAGAGTTATTTAGGCCTTATTTTATTTATCGTTGTCCTCGGTGCGCTAATCGTATTTCTAGCCGTCTATTTAATGGGAATCAAACAAGAAGCGGCAGACCTGCAAGCGCAAGAACAAATTCTTGTCGCAGAACGGACTGCATTGCAAGAACAAGTATCGACTGGAGAAGAAGTGCCTGAAATCAGCTATGCAGATGCGGTACTTTTTGTAGAGCTGAATTCATACCCGGTATCTCCTTTATACGAAGAAATTCAAAACCTTGCTGACGAGAATACATACGTTCGCAACTATAGCTTTAGCCCGGAAACAATTACATTAGCCGTTGATTTCGAGACAAAATCAGAAGTGGCCTTTTTCGTTGAGGACCTAATGAAGAGCAACTATTTCACAAATGTTCAAGTGGACAGCATTTTAGAATTTGAACCACTCAGCACAACAAATGAACAAGAAGGCATCGTGGAAGAGAACGAAGTCGCACCTCGCTACACGGCTTCGATTCGTCTCACACCGCTTCCTGAATATGTCGCGCAGGGGGTGACACAACCATGATGGATTCAATTCGTGAAAACAAACGAGCAGCGTTCCTACTTGGAGGGGCGCTCATCGCACTTATTTTAGCGGGTGTGTATTATCTGTATATCTTACCGCTACAAGGCGAAAATGACGCCAAGCGAAGTGCCAACGCACTGATTCAAGCAGAGATTGCAGTCTTGCAACAGCAGGTCACGGATGAAGGGGAAGGCGCACTTCCGCTTCAAGATGACCCGTACGAACTGATGAAAAAAGTACCAAACCAACTGGAAATCGACAAGATTATTCGAACAATCGAAGAAATCGAATTGATCACGGCCACAAATGTCGGGAGTGTCAGTTTCAATGGCTATGATTCAGAGGGTGTGACTGGATTCGTTGAAGAAGAAGAGGAAGAAGTCGTGAACGAAGAACCGGAAGAGCAAGCAGAGACTCCGGAAACGGATGATGAGACGCCAGAGCCTGGAGATTCTTCAACAGAAGCACGTGAAGAAGCCGCTGAAGGGGAAACACCAGTATCGACAATCTCAGTTGCAGATCTACCTCTAGAACTGCGCATGATCACGATGACGATTGATGTCACTGCCGAGACAGAAGAGCAACTCGTTGCTATAATGAAAGAAATCGAAAACTTAGAACGTGTGTATCGTATTGATGCTCTCGACACAGGTCTTCCTGGAGAAGAGCAGATTGCAACGGAAGCTGAGGAACAAATCAGTGCCTCATTAACAATTACTACATTCTATTATATTCAATAACCTGCCAGGGGTGGTTGCGATGGAAGCCGGACAAATAACTGTTTACATTATTGTCTATCTTCTGCCTGCAGCCACTCTTTTTATGTTGTCCGTCATTGCACTGCTTTCGAACCCATCTAGGGGGTAATACATTAACAAATAGTGAAGAGTTTATGCGTCAAGGGCTTTGGATTGTGCCAGAGTATAATGCTAAATATTATGGGACCATGATAGGTTCATTGGATTTATTAAGTCGCAGTGCAAAAACTTTACTGTTCAGCTAGGAGAACAATTTGTCCCTGTCGAATTGAGTGTAGGAGGAGCTTACCGCGAAAATGGCGACTCGATAGACGAGTTGTTGATGCGTGCTGATGAACAGATGTACAAAGAAAAATACAAAGATCGTCCCCACGAAAGGAATTCATTCAATTGACTGCAGTTGTCACAGGTTTATTTTTTATTTATGGTTTAGTGTTTGGAAGTTTTTATAATGTGGTTGGACTTCGTGTACCGAACGGGGAATCCATTGTCCATCCGCCGTCGCATTGTCCGAAATGTTCACGCAGGTTGACGGTGTTAGACCTAGTTCCCGTGTTTTCGTATATTTTCCTCCGCGGGAAATGTCGAGGATGCGGTTCGAAGATTAGTTTCGTCTATCCCTTTATGGAGTTGATTACAGGAGTTTTATTTGCGTTAGCCTTTTGGCATTTCGGCTGGTCACTGGAGCTTGCTGTAGCACTTGTGTTTTATTCACTTCTTGTCGTATTAACAGTTTCGGATCTAGCATATATGTTGATTCCAGATAAGTTTTTATTGTTCTTCGGAATCCCACTTGTCATCTTGCGCATTTTCGAGCCGCTTGACCCGTGGTGGGATAGTTATCTCGGTGCTGCCGTCGGTTTTACGTTACTGCTATTAATTGCAATCGTATCTCGTGGTGGAATGGGTGGTGGCGACATTAAGCTGTTCTTAGTCATCGGAATCGTGCTTGGGACTATCCAGTCGCTCGTCGTTCTCGGACTCGCGTCAGTCATCGGCTTAATTTTTGGCATCATCTCTTTACGCCTTGCCAAAAAAGGCCGCAAAACGCCAATTCCATTCGGCCCATCCATCGCCATTGCTGCAGTCATCGTCCATCTCTACGGACAACAACTAATCGACTGGTATGTGAATCTGTTTTAATAGTTTGAAGTTCAAATCCCTACATCCAGAATATCATTTCCTGGGAGAGTGTCACTGAGCCTCCTCACGTCGACTTCGTCTCGTTGCGGGGTCTCAGTAAAACTCTGATGGCCCGGGAAATGACATCCTGGCTTCCGGGCTTTGAACTGCAACAAGTTTAATAAATCATTTATCACAGAAAAGAGAGTTGCCAGGAATAATTTTGGCACTCTTTTTTTATTCCTATAAATAAGCACAGTAATAAATACGAGGGGAAATACGAAGTTGAGTGGAGTGGAGGGGCTGACTCCAGCGGGATTCAAGTCGGAACGTGAGACCCCGCAGGAGCCTGCGACGAGGAGGCTCACGCCGCGCCCACGGAAAGCAGCCCCGCAGCGGAACTCAACGTTTTACTTCGCATTCTCCACATCTTAATGGAATCAGTTCCCATAAAGTACCTGTCACCGACACAATTCCAACACAATTTATATTTATTAGTAAATGAACGCAAGAATGCGGGTTTAAAATGCATAAATAATGAATTGTCATGAATGTCAGAATAGTTTGCGGGACAGGTACCTAAAAAAAATCATAATCAAAACAACTGGCTGTCCTGCGCACATCGAGCTTCTTGTGGATAACCTTGAGAATAGCACCGATCAAAATTTTATTTTGACGCATGCAGAGGCCGCAAAACTTCAAAGTGACGAAATGCAAAAGTTGCAAAATGTGCTCGCCACATTTAAAGACAAATCGGTAAGTCCTCTGTTCACCTTGGATTCGGTCCTCACGAAAGAAGCCTGTGTTGCGATTGAGCTCGATTGATCCATTTCACACAACTCTATTTTTAAAATTGTATATCGTTTTTCACCAATTCATTTAGCCGGTACACTAGCTCGAAAGGGGGAATACGATGACTAAAGTACTGGCAGAAACTTTCGAATTAATCCGCGATGTGAACCAAGATGACAGACCGCGTGAGCGACTGATGCAGCAAGGGGCGCAAAGCCTTTCAAATCAAGAACTGCTTGCTATCCTATTGCGAACGGGAACAAAAGAACAATCGGTGCTGTCACTCTCAAACGAAATCTTAAAATACTTTGAACGAATACATTACCTGAAAAACGCAACAATTGAAGAATTGACACAGATCAAAGGAGTTGGCCCCGTGAAAGCCGTGCAATTATTAGCAGCTGTAGAATTTGGTAGACGCTTGTCAGTACAAGACGTGCAAGACCGCGTGACAGTGCGCTCTCCAAAAGATGCTGCTGATTACATCAAACATGACCTCCATCACTTGATGCAGGAACATTTCATCATTTTATTTCTCAACGTTAAAAACCAAATCATCCATAAACAAACAATCTTTATCGGCGGACTGAGTGCATCCATTGTCCACCCAAGGGAAGTGTTCCGTGAAGCTATAAAGAAATCCTGCGCGTCCATTATTGCGGTTCACAATCATCCAAGTGGCAATCCAACACCTTCTCCAGAAGACATAGCCGTGACAAAACGCCTACGGGATGCTGGGCAGATCATGGGTATCGAGTTGCTCGACCATTTGATCATTGGGGACCATCAGTTCATAAGTCTCAAAGAAAAGGGGTACATGTGAGGCTGTATTATTTTCCATCTATCGTCTATAATGAACTTTATGACGTCACGTATGTGACAGCGATAGAAAGGAAGTTGGACCGTGTTTGGATTTGGAGCAAAAGATATTGGAATTGATTTAGGAACAGCAAATACACTTGTATTTATGAAGGGGAAGGGTATCGTCCTTCGTGAGCCTTCTGTAGTAGCTAAGAACACACAAACAAATGACATCGTAGCAGTTGGAGTTAACGCGCGTAATATGATCGGCCGTACACCAGGGTCAATCGTCGCAATTCGTCCAATGAAAGACGGTGTTATTGCTGACTTTGAAACAACTTCACGTATGATTGAAGACTTTATGAAAAAAGGCTTAAAAGCAGCAGGCTCTTCATGGAGCAAGCCAAATGTAATGATTTGTGTGCCTTACGGAATTACTTCTGTAGAGCAACGCGCAGTCATCGACGCAGCAAAACAAGCAGGTGCACGTGACGCTGTGACGATTGAAGAACCTTTTGCAGCAGCAATTGGTGCAAATCTACCGGTTTGGGAACCAACTGGATCAATGGTCGTCGATATTGGTGGAGGGACGACAGAAGTGGCTGTTATCTCTTTAGGAGGAATTGTAACAAGTGAATCGGTTCGCGTAGCGGGTGACGCTATGGACCAAGCAATCACAAGTTATATTCGTAAAATGTACAACTTAACAATCGGTGAACGTACTTCAGAAGCCATCAAAATGGAAATTGGATCGGCTTTAGTAATCGGTGACGAAGAGAAAATGGAAATCCGTGGTCGTGATTTAGTCACAGGTCTTCCAAAAACAATCGAAATCACGTCAAAAGAAATTGCCGATGCACTTCGTGAGTCAATTACAACAATCATTGACGGTGTGAAACGTACACTTGAAAAAACTCCTCCTGAACTGTCTGCGGATATTATGGAACGCGGCATCATGTTAACAGGTGGCGGAGCACTTTTGAAGAACTTAGATAAAGTGATCAGCGACGAAACAAACATGCCTGTATTCATTGCTGAAGAACCACTTGATTGTGTAGCTGTCGGAACTGGCATGGCACTCGATCATTTAAATGATATTCGTAAACAACAACCACGTAGATAAGGAGACGTTACCATGCCATCACTATTTTCCGCTAAACGGCTGATTGCATTATTGGTGGGCATGATCGTTCTTGTGGTGTTAATCAGTTTTTCACTTCGTGATCGCGGCAACGCAAATATCGCGGAGTCATTGATAAAGGATGTCGTTGGTTTTGGTCAATCACTCGTTGCCAAACCAACGCATTTTGTCGTTGAACGTTATAAAAACATTGAAGATTTTCTCCATACATATGAAGAAAATGAGCGTTTGAAGGCACGCATCCAAGATTATGCCTCTGTTCAAGCCGAAGTCCAGCAACTCCAGCAAGAAAACGCGGAGTTAAAAGAGCTAGTCGGTGTGGAAGAGGACTTGAGCGATTATGAACCGATTCGCGCAACGGTCATCGCACGAAATCCCGATCAATGGGATGAGAAAATCATCTTAGATCGCGGAGCTGTCCATGGTGTCGAAACCAACATGGCGGTCATGACAGCACAAGGTCTGATTGGAAAGGTCACACTTGTTACCAATCGCACCGCGACAGTTGAACTCGTCACTACACAAAATCCTAACAATCGTATTTCTGCTTTTGTAGCAGAAGACGAAACAATTTTTGGTTTGATTGAAGGTTATGATGAAGAACGCAGAGAATTGATTCTGCGCCGCTTAGACACGAACGCAAATGTTGTGGAGGGTCAGAAAATCACGACATCCGGACTAGGAGGCATTTTCCCGAAAGGTATTTATATCGGAGAGGTGACTGAAGTCACGTCGGACGATCACGGACTGACGAAACTAGCGTATGTGAAGCCTGCAGACGATCTCTTGACGCTTAATCAAGTGATTATTGCTTCCCGCGCAATGCCTATGGTGTCAGGTGTAGACGGGCAAGTACAGGAAGAAGAAGTGGTCGAAGGAGAGGACAGCGAATGATTCGTGCTCTTGTCATCTTCGTCGCCATTTTTCTTTTTTACATGGAACCGATTTTCGGGCTATTGTCTCCTGTTAGCATAGGGCCTGAGTTTTATATTTTAGTTCCGCGCTTTCTGATTATTTACCTAGTGTTCGTAGCGATTTATTACAATCGCAAGCGTGCCATGTTGCTCGGTGTGATTTTTGGTCTCTTGTATGATGTGTTTTTCATTGATATTATTGGACTGTATAGCTTTATTTATCCGATTTTAATTTTCATCAGCGTATGGGTCATGCGATATGTGCATCTGAATATTTTCACGCTATCGTTCCTGTTGCTGTTGTTGCTTGCCGGACTAGAGTCTCTGCTTTTCGTGTTCAACACGATTATCGGTTCGAGTGGTTTAGTATTTGATGAGTTTTTAAGATTGCGCCTCGTTCCGACGATGCTCGCAAACTTAGTATTTGTTGCCGCCACTGGCTGGTTTTTCAAATGGCTACTCGTCCAGCGTTATGAACAAAAATATCACGTAAACACATGATAGATGGGGTGAAGTGTTTGTCCAAACAACAAGGAATCACCATCCGAGGAACAAAAGATGGTCTTGTCATGCGGCTCGATGACCAGATGGGGTACCAAGAGCTTCTTGACGAACTCACAGTAAAACTAGCTGAAGAGGCGTTTGATGGTCAGGCGGAGATGACGATTCAACTCGGACATCGTTTTTTAACCGATGAGCAAAAGAAAGACGTCATTCAGTTGATCGAAAAAAGCAAAAAAATACGTATCACCAAAGTACAAAGTGAAGTCATGACGGTTGAAGAATGCAATCAACGTCTAGTTGAAAAGCAATCGGAGACCTATGTCGGCATTGTGCGTTCCGGCCAAATCGTTCGCGCGGAGGGAGACCTCGTCGTAATTGGGGACATCAACCCGAACGGACGTGTCATTGCTGGAGGAAACATCTATGTTCTCGGAAGACTCAAGGGCATTGCTCATGCAGGCGCAAATGGAAACCGAGCAGCAGTTATCGCAGCAAGCTGGCTAGAGGCGACGCATTTGCAGATTGACGATGTACTTGAAACGATGACAGACGAGCTTACAGTATTGTCTCAGCATCCGGAAATGGAATGTGCGTATTTACATACAACAGGGAAGTTGGTTATCGACCGACTCCAAGAATTAAGACGGATTCGTCCGGACATCTCGACGTTTAAAGGAGGAAGCTAATGTGGGACAAGCGATCGTAATTACTTCAGGTAAAGGGGGCGTTGGTAAAACAACATCGACGGCCAACCTGGGAACTGCATTGGCTTTACAAGGCAAGAAAGTGTGTCTTGTAGATACAGATATCGGTCTTCGCAATTTAGATGTAGTCCTCGGACTTGAAAACCGCATCATCTATGATTTAGTGGACGTAGTCGAAGGGCGCTGTAAGGTGCACCAAGCACTCGTCAAAGATAAACGCTTCGACGACAAGCTATTTTTGCTACCGGCTGCTCAAACAGCGGACAAGCATGCGGTGTCTCCGGAGCAAATGAAAGAATTAATTGCTGAATTAAAGCAAGACTATGACTACATTTTGATTGACTGCCCAGCTGGAATCGAGCAAGGCTACAAAAATGCAGTCGCAGGTGCTGATCAAGCAATCGTTGTTACCACTCCTGAAATCTCAGCTGTGCGCGACGCGGACCGTATTATCGGTCTACTTGAGCAAGAACCAAACTTAGAGCCACCCAAACTGATCATCAACCGCATTCGCCAACATCTGATGGATAAAGGTGAAGCGCTGGATGTCAATGAAATCACTACACATCTGTCTATCGATTTACTCGGAATCGTGGCAGACGACGAGCGCGTAATCAGTTCATCGAATAAAGGTGAACCGATTGTGATGGACCCGACTCAAAAGGCATCACAAGGGTACCGTAACATTGCCCGCCGCATTTTAGGTGAGTCAGTGCCATTGATGTCGATGAATGACTCTAAAGGCGGCGTCTTCTCAAAACTCAAATCGATTTTCGGTAAATAATAAAACCCCTGGGGTTGTCTCAAATCACTAGTTGACTTAGTGAGGGACAACCCCAGGGGTTATTTCATTTAATAAGTAAGATTATGTGAAGCCAATTTATTTTGCTACGTACTGTCTTTTTGGTATATATGTATACACAAAATTGATGGAATTGATCTTCTTTCCGCTCATCATTTGGAGTGTGCTTGGAATTGAAAATTATAAGGCGAACAAGTCTTGACTCTCACCCTGTAATTATGCTATTCTATTTGATGTTAGTCTTTGTAGCACCTGTGGCTGCAACCGCTCTGAGAAGGTACAAGAATTCCCTCGGGAATCACCTGATGGCAGGCGAGTCTAAGTATATGAGGAGGTGCAGGAATATGTACGCAATTATTGAAACTGGTGGTAAACAAATCAAAGTTGAGGCTGGTCAAGAGATCTACATCGAGAAATTGAATGTAGACGCTGATGAGACTGTAACATTTGATAAAGTTTTATTCGTTGGTGGGAACGATGTGAAAGTTGGAGCTCCATTCGTGGAAGGCGCAACTGTAACAGCGAAAATCGTGAAGAATGGTAAAGCTAAGAAAATTACTGTCTTCAAATACAAAGCGAAGAAAAACTACCGTAAAAAGCAAGGTCACCGTCAACCGTACACGAAATTAGTAGTTGACGCAATCAACCTATAATCATGATTCGTGTTGAGTTCAACCGAACGGATGCAGGGAAGATTCAGTCATTTTCGATGTCCGGCCACGCTGAATTCGATGACTCAGGTAAAGATCTTGTCTGTGCAGGAGCTTCGGCTGTTGCATTTGGCGCTGTGAATTCTCTATTTGAGAACGCTCAGATCGAACCGATCATTGACCTAGGACAGGACGGAGGCTATTTAGCCGTCGAGCTTCCTCTACTAGAGGATGAGATGACGATGTTGAAAGTTGAAATCATACTCGAAACACTTCGTACATCACTCGAAACGATAGAAAAAGATTATGGTCAGTATATAAAAATATCCTATAACTAAACAGGTGGTGAGACACATGTTAAGATTAGATCTTCAGTTTTTCGCATCGAAAAAGGGAGTAGGTTCGACTAAAAACGGTCGTGACTCTCAATCTAAACGCCTTGGCGCAAAACGCGCTGATGGTCAATTCGTATCTGGTGGTTCAATCCTTTACCGTCAACGCGGTACAAAGATTCACCCAGGTGAAAACGTAGGCCGTGGTGGTGACGATACACTTTTCGCTAAAGTTGATGGAGTAGTTCGTTTCGAGCGCTTCGGACGCGACAAGAAAAAAGTGAGCGTATACCCAACAGCTCAAGAAGCATAAGCTTATCTGTTTAAAGGACTGCACTTGCAGTCCTTTTTATTTTGCTGACTGTGCACATGGAGTGGAATTTATGTGCGAATGAAGGGTATAATAAAGACACCTTAGCTGTGGAGTGGATGAATGTGAAAGAACAATTGGAATTGAATGAAGTATTGCGCGCAGTCAATCACGATACATTAAATCGGCTCCAGGTGATTCAGATGAATCTTGACCTTGGCCGTACGGAAGAGGTCCGTCGGCTGATTGAAGAGTATTCGCTCCGTTGCCAATATTTCTTTCGACTAAACAATGCGGGTTTTATGCAAACGAACAATTGGTTAGAGACGATTCATATGTATCATCCGGAGCTGAAAGCGACCTATGAAGTCGCAGGGACCGAGAAAGCGACACCAGCGCAGGATATGGAATTAGTAGAGATGTTCCAAGTATTCGTCCTACAAATGAAACAGCGGTTTACCGGGTATCACGATCAGCTCATGCATGTGCTATTTTGCATGGATGCACCACTTGAAATTCATATTCAATTTGTGGGGAGCTGGACGGACCTTCAAGGAATCTCGTGTGAACGAGATGCAGAATTTACAACAGAAGTACTGGAATATACAAAAACCTCTCTGAAACTAAAGCTAGTGGCTAGATGAGGACAGGAGTGAGAACATGTTTGTCGATCACGTAAAGATTTATATTAAAGGTGGAGACGGCGGAGACGGTATGGTTGCCTTTCGTCGTGAAAAGTATGTACCAAACGGGGGACCTGCTGGTGGAGACGGTGGACGCGGAGGAAATGTAATTTTTGAAGTCGAAGAAGGCTTACGTACATTAATGGATTTCCGTTTCAAACGTCACTTTAAAGCAGACCGAGGGGAGCACGGAGCAACAAAAGGTATGCACGGGCGCGGAGCAGACGATATGATCGTCAAAGTTCCACCGGGTACAGTCATCATCAATGAAGAAACTGGCGATATCCTTGCTGACTTAGTCGAGCATGGCCAGCAAAAAACAATTGCCAAAGGCGGACGCGGTGGTCGTGGAAACATTCGTTTTGCGACACCACAAAATCCAGCTCCTGAGCTTTCTGAAAAAGGGGAACCAGGGCAAGAGTTGAACGTTATCTTAGAATTAAAAGTATTAGCAGACGTAGGACTCGTCGGCTTCCCAAGCGTTGGGAAATCAACACTATTGTCTGTAGTGTCTGCAGCGAAACCAAAAATCGGTGCTTACCACTTCACAACGATTGTACCGAATCTTGGTATGGTCGATATGGAAAACAACAAGAGCTTCGTCATGGCCGATCTTCCTGGTCTGATCGAAGGGGCATCTGAAGGTGTCGGTCTTGGTCACCAGTTCCTTAAGCACATTGAACGTACACGTGTTATCGTGCACGTCATCGATATGTCCGGAATGGAAGGACGCGATCCATACGAAGACTATTTAACAATCAATGAAGAATTGAAAAACTACAATCTTCGTTTGACAGAACGCCAACAAATTATTGTAGCAAACAAGATGGATATGCCAGACGCAGAAGAAAATCTGCAAGAGTTCAAACAAAAAATTGGCGAAGACGTGAAAATCTTCCCAATCTCTGCAGTATCTCGTCAAGGATTGCAACCACTATTGTATGCCATCTCAGAAACGCTAGAAACAGCGCCTGAGTACCCATTACATGAAGTGGTGGAAGAAGCATCTGACAAGTCTGTTCTTTACAAGCACGAAGCGTCTCGTGATGCATTCGTGATCACACGCGATGATGACGGTGCATTCGTCTTATCTGGTGGCACTGTAGAGCGCGTCTTCAAGATGACTGACTTCTCTCGTGAAGAGTCAATCCGTCGTTTTGCACGTCAATTGCGCGGTATGGGAATTGATGATGCTCTTCGTGAGCGCGGTGCAAAAGATGGCGATACTGTCCGTCTACTTGAATTTGAATTCGAATTTATTGAATAGCACAACTGAAAGCACCCAATTCGGGTGCTTTCCCTACATATAGAGTGAAAAGAAAGGCGGAGTCAATGTGAAGGATGTAACCAATCAGCATTTTTATTTAGTGCGCGAAGATGTATTGACAGAAGCGATGCAGAAAACGTTAGAAGCGAAGGCCCTTCTGCAAACAGGAAAAGTGAATTCAATCTGGGACGCGGTGAAAGAAGTGGATTTGTCGAGAAGTGCATTCTACAAATACCGAGATGCCGTCTTTCCATTCCATTCGATCGTCCAAGAACGCATCCTTACGGTATTCTTACAATTAGAAGACCGTGAAGGAACGCTGGCACGTCTTTTGCAACTAGTCGCAGATAGCCAGTGTAACGTATTGACGATTCACCAAACGATTCCGATCCAGGGTCGCGCGAGTGTAACACTATCCCTCGACGTGACAGCCATGAGCAAAGATATCAATGAGTTTCTCGCTGAAATGAAGCGACTTGATTTCGTGGAAGCAGCGGACGTCATCAGTTCGGGGGCGTTCTAATGACAGAAATTGCTTATCTTGGACCGGAAGCATCGTTTACGCATCTTGCAGCGAAATCCATTTATCCAGCAGATTCCCTCGTTCCGATGCGCACGATTCCTGAATGCATTGAGGCAGTGTCTCAGCAAAAAGCTAGTCTTGCTGTCGTTCCTGTTGAAAATGCACTAGAGGGAACAGTGCCGCTTACGATTGATTATTTGTTCCATGAAGCGGACGTCTACATACAAGCAGAAATTTTAGCGCCTATTGCCCAGCATCTGATGGTGCACCCGGATCACGTGAAGCACTGGGACCGCGTTGAGACGATTTATTCGCATCCTCATGCGCTAGCACAGTGCCACAAGTATTTGTCGTATCGGTTATCGAATGTGCCAACTGAACAGTACTCGTCC
Source organism: Chryseomicrobium imtechense (assembly GCF_041475995.1). Taxonomy (NCBI): domain Bacteria; kingdom Bacillati; phylum Bacillota; class Bacilli; order Caryophanales; family Caryophanaceae; genus Chryseomicrobium; species Chryseomicrobium imtechense. The sequence continues at coordinate 112,255 of NZ_JBGOBM010000002.1, forward strand.
ACAGCAGCAGCAGCGAAGCTTTGCGCAGAACATCCTGAACTCGCAATTGCTGCGATTGCCAATGAGACAGCTGCGCATGAATACGGGCTCGTAATCGTCGAACGTGACATCCACGATTTTCATTTCAATCACACGCGCTTTTTGGTGCTTGGCTCTAAGAACGATCGGTTGGAACGACCAACAAAAAAAGAGCAGATCAAAACAACATGGATGCTAAAGCTCCCGCAAGACGACCGTCCTGGAATTTTGCATCAAGTGTTGTCCGTCTTTGCATGGCGCCGATTGAACTTGAGTAAAATCGAATCGCGTCCGCTGAAGACAGGTCTCGGCCATTACTTTTTCATTGTCGATATTCTTGAAGAAGAGGACCATATCATGATGAAGGGGGCAGCGGAAGAATTGACGTTCCTTGGCTGCACGGTCAAAACACTCGGATCCTATTATACGTACGAGACAGAAAGTGAATAAGCTTTTCTCAACCCAGCCGAGTGCTGGGTTTTTCAATTGGTGCCTGTCACTATTTGGGAGGAGCTTCCATATGGTGACAGGCACCGGATTGGTCGGCTCCACATCTTAAATCAATAATAATATTATGGAAACTAATTTCACCTCAAAACAAAAACCAGCCCGAAAGCTGGTCTGCAACACTTTAATTCTCGATCAGGTATCCTTTTATTCGTAAGGCATCCTTAGCTGCATCGATTTTCTCCTGGCTGTCTGCAGACAACCAGTGCAAGTGCGTCCCGTCCGTCATCTCTAACAGCAGAGTGGCATTGTTTTCTTTGATCTGCGTCATAAAGGTCGTAATCTCGTTCCGGTTCGATACCTGAACCTGTGCAGAGATTTCCCCATAAACCGGGTGCTCGATGGTCACATCATCCACTGTTACCCCACAATCAACAATGGTTTGTAACTCATCCATTGTATTTTCGGGTAAGTGGAAACACACGACGCGTTCGCGTACCTTTCCCTCACCAGGTGATTCACTAAAGAGGATGTACCCTTGACTGGTCGCTAAAATTGGGTGGCCTGCTACTTTTAGAAGATTGATGTCATTTACAATGACTTGCCGACTGACGTTTGCTTCTTCCGCGAGTGCAGCACCTTTAACTGCGATTCCATGCTCCTCAAGCTTTTGTAAAATCCATTCTCTTCTTTGTTCTCCCTTTTTCCGCATGTAAAATCCCCCGCATCCAGCTATTTGCTCATAGTTTACCACGGCCATCCTTTTTTTTCATGTCACAATTTCAATTTCGTTGCATACGATGTAAAGAAATGAAAAAAGGAGGCAATTTGTGCAAACACATACCGTACAAAAAGGGGACACGATGTGGAAAATCGCGCGTATGTATGGCATCACACTAGATCAGTTGATTGCTGAAAATCCTCAGATTCCGGATCCGAATCGAATCACGGTTGGCATGAAAGTCTATCTTCCCACATCTCTCTTTACAATACACACGGTAAAAGCTGGAGAAAGGTATAAAGTTGATCGACTTCGATCTTGCAAGTTATACAGACCCCGATGATGAATGGATTTTATTGATGCAGCGTTTTCTTCCGTTTGCCGATTACGACCTGCAACTACTGGTCGCTGAAAATCCGGATTTTTTGCGTATTATTGAAGAGCAACCTTCGATCTTGCGGTATCCGAACGAATTGTTCCGCGAATGGCTTGCCTACTTAACTAAACCCCATGTGAAAAAACAAGAACGTTTGTTGGCATTTACGGGGAAAGCGATAGAAAATCACCGGAAACTATGGTATGATAAGTAACATGAAAATGCTCGTGATGGCCGCTACTCTTTAGCGGCCTTCTTTGTTGAGTAAGAAAAGAGGATGCGCCATGTACGACTACATAAAAGGCGAAGTTGCACGGATTACACCAGAATACATCGTCGTTGATCGTGACGGTCTTGGGTTTCAGATTCTCACACCGAATCCGTTCCGTTTTCAAGTGGGATCAGCAGAACTTGTTTATACCTATTTGCAAGTGCGCGAAGATATCCAGCAATTGATTGGCTTCAAAACACTTTCCGAGCGGGAATTGTTTCGAAAGTTGATCCAAGTAACAGGGATCGGACCTAAAGGGGCGCTTGCCATTTTAGCAAGTGGGCAGCCAGACCAAGTCATCGGTGCGATCGAACGAGAAGACGATGCGTTTTTAGTCAAGTTTCCGGGAGTCGGCAAAAAGACGGCACGCCAAATTATCTTGGACCTGAAAGGGAAACTTCATGATCTTGCCGATGAAGAGATTGTTGGCGGCTTATTTGAAGTTGAAGAAGAGGAAGGGACTGGCAATCAGTCACTTGATGAGGCTTTGCAAGCCCTCACTGCTCTTGGCTATTCTGAGCGAGAGTTGAAGAAAATTACACCACTTCTTGAAGAGCTTGAAGGCGAAACAACCGATACGATTATGAAAAAAGCACTGCAGTTACTGTTTGGCAGTTAGGAGGGATGAGCTGTGACAGATCGAGTGATTACAAGTGATGCGACACAATTTGATGAACCGTTTGAAGAGACTTTGCGCCCGGATACATTAAGCTCGTATATTGGCCAAAATCAAATCAAAGAAAACTTGAGCATCTTCATCCAAGCAGCAAAACTTCGAGAAGAGAGTCTAGATCACGTATTGCTTTATGGACCTCCAGGCCTTGGGAAAACAACGCTCGCAGCTGTTATTGCGAATGAGATGGGCGTGCAAATAAGAATGACCAGTGGACCTGCTATTGAGCGTCCTGGTGACTTAGCGGCCATCGTGAGTGCTTTAGAACCCGGTGATGTTTTGTTTATCGATGAGATTCACCGTTTGAACCGAGCAATCGAAGAAGTCTTATATCCTGCGATGGAAGACTTCTGTTTAGATATTGTCGTAGGAAAAGGACCAACTGCAAAATCGATTCGTCTGGATCTGCCTCCCTTTACATTAGTTGGAGCTACAACACGTGCAGGGTCCTTGTCCGCGCCACTCCGCGATCGTTTTGGTGTGTTGTCTCGTCTTGAGTATTACGATGAAGCAGCACTCACTGAAATCGTTCTGAGGAGCAGTCGTTTATTCCAAGCAGAGATCGACCCACGTGCAGCGAGTGAAATTGCCCGACGTTCTCGCGGGACACCACGTATCGCAAACCGTTTACTTAAACGTGTACGTGATTATGCACAAGTGCGCGGGGACGGAAGAATTACGGAGAGTCTCGCGAATGAAGCCTTAGAATTGTTGCAAGTCGACCGACGTGGTCTTGACCACATCGATCATAAGCTTGTACGTGCTATGGCAGAGCGCTTCCGAGGAGGTCCAGTTGGGCTTGATACGTTAGCCGCGAGTGCTGGCGAAGAATCTGCTACTATAGAAGAAGTGTACGAACCATACTTACTACAAATCGGTTTTATCCAACGAACGCCTCGAGGTCGAGTTTTAACACATCTTGCCTACGAGCACCTTGGGTTGCCGTTACCAGAATGATAGAAGAGGACGTTGATTATGAGAGTTGAAGATTTTGATTTCCATCTGCCAGAGGAACTCATCGCACAGACCCCTCTAGCAGACCGGACAAGTAGCAAGTTACTGATTGCTGACTATCCGAACAATGCCGTGCAGCACACTACATTTGCATCGGTACTTGATGAACTACGTCAAGGAGATTGCTTGATTTTAAACGATACGAAGGTAATGCCTGCTCGTTTGATGGGCGTAAAAGAAGAGACGGGTGCTTCTGTTGAAGTCCTCCTCTTAACACAACTCGAAGACGATGAGTGGGAAACTCTTGTGAAGCCTGCAAAACGCGTGAAGATTGGTACGGTGATTTCTTTTGGAGATGGCTTACTAACCGCCACGTGTACAGGAATTAAAGACCACGGCGGACGCCTGTTTAAGATGGCGTATGAGGGGGTCTTTTTTGAGGTGCTCGATCAGCTTGGGGAAATGCCATTACCTCCGTATATCCATGAGAAATTAGAAGACCGTGACCGGTATCAGACGGTGTACGCGAAAGAGCAAGGGTCAGCTGCAGCACCGACTGCTGGTCTTCATTTTACGACAGAGCTACTACAAGCTGCGGCAGACAAAGGTGTAAAAATTGGCTACGTAACATTGCACGTAGGTCTGGGAACTTTCCGACCGGTCAGTGTGGACTCGATTGAAAACCATGAGATGCATGCGGAATTTTACCGTCTTCCAAAGCAAACCGCAGACTTGATCAATGAAACAAAAGCAGTAGGCGGACGCATTGTAGCCGTCGGAACGACATCGACGCGTACACTCGAATCTGTTGCGAAGAAGTTTGATGGGGAGTTAAAAGAAGACAGTGATTGGACGTCTATCTTTATTTTCCCAGGGTTCAAGTTTCAAGTGATAGATGCGATGATCACAAACTTCCACTTGCCGAAATCGACACTCGTGATGCTTGTCAGTGCACTGACGAGCCGTGAATTTATATTAAACGCTTATCAAGAAGCGATTGACCAGCGCTACCGTTTCTTCAGTTTTGGAGATGCGATGCTGATCAAAGGAAAGGATTTTAGATGACAGCGATACGCTACGAACTACTAAAAAAAGATAAACAGACAGGTGCACGACTAGGTATCGTCCACACGCCACATGGGTCGTTTGAAACACCGACATTTATGCCGGTTGGAACGCAAGCGACGGTCAAGACGATGTCTCCAGAAGAAATCAAAGGAATGGATGCAGGAATCATTCTGAGCAACACGTACCACTTATGGTTACGTCCTGGACACGATATCATTCGTGAAGCGGGCGGCTTGCACAAGTTCATGAACTGGGACCGTGCGATTTTAACAGACTCGGGTGGCTTCCAAGTATTCAGTCTGAGTGACATGCGAAAGATTGAAGAGGAAGGTGTTCACTTCCGCAATCATTTAAACGGTGACAAGTTATTCTTGAGCCCTGAAAAGTCAATGGAAGTACAAAATGCACTTGGTTCTGACATCATGATGGCGTTTGATGAGTGCCCGCCGTACCCAGCTTCTCACGAGTACATGAAAGCGTCAGCTGAGCGCACGTCTCGTTGGGCAGAACGTTGTATGACCGCCCACACAAATACAGACAACCAAGGATTGTTCGGCATCATTCAAGGTGGCGAGTATGAAGATCTTCGTCGTCAATCAGCGCAAGATATTATTTCACTCGATTTCCCAGGGTATGCAATCGGTGGTTTGTCTGTTGGAGAACCAAAAGACGTCATGAACCGCGTTCTTGAGTTCACAACGCCTTTAATGCCAGACAACAAGCCGCGTTATTTAATGGGTGTTGGATCACCAGACTCATTGATTGACGGAGCGATTCGTGGTGTCGATATGTTTGATTGTGTTCTTCCGACGCGTATTGCCCGTAACGGCACGATGTTTACGAAAAAAGGCCGTCTAGTAATTAAAGGTGCAAAATTTGCACGTGACTTTGGACCGGTTGATGAGACGTGCGATTGTTATACGTGCAAAAACTATTCACGCGCGTATTTACGTCATTTGTTCAAAGCGGATGAAACATTTGGTCTGCGTTTGGCATCGACACACAATCTACATTTCTTGATGAACCTCATGAAAGACGTGCGTCAAGCGATTCGTGAAGACCGATTGCTCGACTTCAAGGAAGAGTTCTTTGAAGAATACGGCTATAACAAACCGAATGCAAAAAACTTCTAATTCGAGTATAATTAGATAGATTGAGTGAAAGGGGGAATTTTAGAGATGGAAACATTGATAGGCTTATTACCTATTATCGCGATGTTTGCTGTGATGTGGTTCTTCATCATCCGACCAGCACAGAAACGTCAAAAAGCAACAGCGACGATGCAAAACAACTTAAAGCGTGGTGACCAAGTAATCACGGTTGGTGGTTTACATGGTACGATCGATGCGCTTGACGATACAACTGTATTTGTTACAGTGGCAGACGGTACACGTCTTCAGTTCGAGAAAGTGGCAATCGGCCGCGTAGTTGAATAACAAGCAGACCTTACGACAATTTTGTTCGTAAGGTTTTTTTGTTGGGTAAACCCCCTACGACAAGATCACCCTTTTCGAAAAGACATTTGACACATCCTTCATAAATAGATACGATTTTACCTACTACCACAAACTATGAGCGGACAGACAAATTATGCACAGGAGGAAACCATATGGACAAAGGGGAGCAAGCATTGTTCAAGAAAGTAGAGATGGTGCTCGACAGTAAAGTGAGTGAATTTGAACTGTATCACTTTACGACAATCACCAAAGAAGACCTTTGGGACTTTGCGAAATTAAAATTTTGGAAGAAAAAACGGCTCGACGAACTGCCATTGCATCAAATCATTTCGGATATTTATGCGATTTCACCTTCTACCTATATGTCAGTCTCACAGATTCAACAATTTAAAAGTGAAAACTGGTTCTCTGAATTAAAAAAAGAAGATTTAGAAAAATTGCTCAATCCGCGCTAATCAAGGACCAAGGGCATTTGACACACTACACAACGTGATTCATAATAATCATGTTGTGTTTTTTCGGTTTCAGACCGGCGTCTGTGATTCCCCTCGCTTAGGGGAAAAGAAGGGAGAATGAAAATGAAATCCAGAGGAAGAATAGTAGCGTTTTTGCTACTCCTCGTCATCTTTGCAGGAACCATCAGCAGTACTGCAAGTGGCATCCTGAAAGATATTAATCTTGGCCTAGATCTACAAGGTGGTTTCGAAGTTCTCTACGAACTTGAGCCGCTAGATGGAGAATCGACGACATTAAGTGAAGAGACGGTTGCAGATACTGCAGAAGCACTCAATAACCGTATCAACGTACTTGGTGTTAGTGAACCCGTCATCCAAGTCGAACAACAAAATCGAATCCGCGTTCAGCTCCCAGGAGTCGAAGACCAAGCGGCCGCTCGTGAGTTGCTCGCAACAGAAGCCAATCTGACATTCCGTGACGTCAATGATGAATTGATGTTAGATGGAACTGATCTAGTAGAAGGTGGGGCACAAGCGGCATTTGGCCAAAATGGACAACCCATCGTCACGTTACAATTAAAAGACCCAAACAAATTTGCACAAGTGACAGAAGAGTTAGCAGCACGTCCATTTGGACAAAACCTTTTGGTCATCTGGTTAGATTTTGAAGAAGGTGTGGACAGCTACGAAGCTGAGAGGATGAAAGCAGATCCTAAATTTGTTTCTGCACCTCAAGTCTCTCAACGCATCAGTTCTACCAATGTTGAAATCACAGGTGTTTTCACTACAGATGAGACACGCAATCTAGCAGGAGTTTTGAATGCTGGGGCATTACCTGTAAAATTAACGGAAATCTTCTCAACTTCAGTAGGCGCTCAGTTCGGTGAACAAGCGCTAGAGATGACAATTTTAGCTGGAATCATCGGGATTTCAGTCGTGCTGTTGTTCATGTTAGTGTATTATCGTTTGCCAGGCCTTGTGGCAGTCATCACGCTATCTGTCTTTATCTATTTGATCTTGCTCGTATTCGAACTGATCAATGGCGTACTGACGCTTCCTGGTATTGCCGCAATCGTTTTAGGGGTAGGTATGGCCGTCGATGCGAATATCATTACATATGAGCGTATCAAAGAAGAATTGCGTGTCGGTCGCAGCATTAAAGAAGCATTCAAACTAGGTGCAAAACAATCGTTTAGTGCTATCTTGGATGCAAACGTAACTTCTTTACTTGCAGCGGCAGTATTGTTCTACTTTGGAACAAGCTCTGTTAAAGGATTTGCCACGACGCTTATCATCTCGATCTTAGCGAGCTTTATCACCGCTGTATGGGGATCTCGCCTATTACTAGGCCTATTAGTGAACAGTGGGATGTTTGACAACAAACCATTCTTATTCGGTGTTAGCACAAAACGAGTGCATACTCCGGAAGAGAATATGGAGACATTAGATTTATCCACTCCATTTGATAAAATTGATTTCGTTGGTAAACGTAAACCATTCTACATTTTGTCTGTATTCTTACTCGCAGCTGGTATTGCGATGTTATCGATTTTCCAATTGAATCTAGGGATTGATTTCTCTTCGGGTACACGTGTGGAGGTGATGACAGATGGACCTCTTACTTCGGATGAAGTCCGCGCGACAATTGAAGCAGCAGGCTATGAAACAGATGATATCGTAATTTCAGGAGATACTAGCAATATAGCGGTTCTTCGTTATGTGGAAGATTTCACGCAGCAAGAGATTGCAGAATTAAAATCTAGCTTTATCGATGAATTCGGAGTGGAGCCATCGGTCAGCACCGTTTCTCCAACTGTCGGCCAAGAGCTTGCGCGTAACGCAGTGTACGCCCTTGCGATTGCTGCTATCGGAATCATCATCTATGTGGCATTCCGCTTTGAATGGCGATTTGGGGTCTCGGCAATTGTCGCTTTACTCCATGATGCATTCTTCATGATTGCCATCTTTAGCATATTACGACTCGAAGTCGATATTACATTCATTGCGGCTGTCCTGACCATTGTCGGATATTCCATCAATGATACAATCGTGACCTTTGACCGGATTCGAGAAAATCTGCATCGTGCAGGTGTGATTCAAACCGAACAAGAACTAGCTGACATCGTCAATAAGTCACTTCGTCAAACGCTTGTCCGTTCAGTGATTACCGTTTTGACAGTCGTATTTGTTGTCGTATCACTTATCATCTTCGGTGCACCATCCATTCAAAACTTCTCAATCGCATTGTTGATCGGATTGATTGCAGGAACGTATTCATCCATCTTCATCGCAGCACAGCTTTGGTTTGAACTAAAGCGCAAACAATTGTTCAAAAAAGGAACGATTGATGTAGCGGCAGAAAAGAAACAATGGGGTTCAGACGAGCCAGTTGTCTAATAGTTTCAAGTTTTAAACAATCGGGGTATAGTGAATCTATACCTCGATTTTTTTATGGGGGAGACCTACATAGGGAGATGATAGTATGAAAGCACAATGGGCAATTTTACTTGGACTCATTTTAGCGATCGTCATCGCAATCTTTGCCGTTGTCAATGTGGATGCAGTACCTGTCAATTATTTATTCGGAGAAGCAGACTGGCCATTAATCTTAGTCATCTTAGGTTCAGCATTACTAGGAGCTCTTGTTAGCGGTATGTTCGCGATTGTTCGAACGTTTACGTTAAGTCGCAAAGTGAAGGCACTCGAAGCTGAAAAATCAAAACGAGATGCTGAACTGCACGCAACGCAAAATGAATTGTCAGTTTATCGGGAACGTGAGACATCAACACGCTCGGCAGAACAAAATCATGAAGAATCCATGAATAAACCAACACTTTAATTCAGGAACCTGTCCAAGAGGGCAGGTTTTTTTGTATAATGGAAGTCTGTGAGGAAGTGAGAAAATGATTCAATCTAAGAAAAAATGGTCCGTACAAACAATATCTCAAGAACAAGCAGAGGAATTTGCAAAAACACTGCAAGTAGATGTTCTTGTAGCAAAGCTATTACTAGCCAGAGGGATCGATACAGAACTGGCTGCAAAAGAATTTTTAGAAATGGATGCGTCTTCTGTTCATGACCCATTCTTATTTTCAGATATGCAAGGTGCAGTAGAGCGAATTCACACGGCACTCGAACGCAATGAAAAAATCTTGGTGTACGGCGATTACGATGCAGACGGAATTACGAGTGTCACCGTTTTGATGGAAACCTTAACTTCCCTCGGTGCCACTGTCTCGTTTAAAATTCCAAATCGTTTTGAAGACGGGTATGGCCCAAGTGAGCGGCTGTTTCGACTCGCACATGAAGAAGGCGTTTCGTTACTCATCACTGTAGATAATGGTATTTCTGGTGTGTCCCAAATCGCAATCGCCAAAGAGTTAGGTATGGACGTGATTTTGACTGATCACCACGAAGCAGGAGAAGTCATTCCAAATGCAGATTTCATTATTCACCCGCATCTCGAAGAAAACTATCCGTTCTCTGATTTAGCAGGTGTTGGTGTTTCGTTTAAACTGGCGCAAGCACTTCTAGGTCGTATTCCAGAAGAGTATTTGTATCTTGTCGCCATTGGTACGATTGCTGATTTGGTGCCCTTGCAGGGAGAGAATCGGTACTTTGTAAAACGCGGGCTCGAGCTGATGCGTACAAAGCCTACAGAAGCGATTCGAGCGCTTGCCTCTGTTTCTGGAGTAGAGCTTTCAGACATCAACGAAGAGACTGTCGGTTTTGCATTCGGCCCTCGAATTAATGCGGTAGGCCGCTTAGGAAGTGCAGACCCTGGGGTTCATCTTTTCCGCTCTGATAGTAAAGAAGAAGCAGCTCTTTATGCGAAATTCTTACAAGACAAAAATAAAGAGCGTCAATCCATCGTCAAGTCAATCACGGATGAAGCCGTTGCTCAAGTCGAAACAGGCCCTCTTCCAAGTGTGCTGGTCGTTGCTCAGGAAGATTGGAATCCAGGAATTTTAGGAATTGTGGCTTCTCGTCTTGTTGAAAAATACACACGTCCGGCCATTGTTCTTGGCATCGATTTAGAAAAAGGGATTGCAAAAGGTTCTGCACGCAGTATCGAAGGATTCCATCTCTATCAAGAGATTGCCAAAAATCGTGATATCGTGCCGCATTTTGGGGGACACCCAATGGCAGCAGGGATGACGATGTCGCTTGATGACCTGGATGAATTTGTCGCACGTATGCAAGCCCAGGGGGATGAAGTGTTAACACAAGACCATTTCATTCCACGTCTGACGGTCGACATTCCTGTAGAACTGTCAGAAATTAATGTGCAATCTATTGAAAGTGCAGCAAAACTAGGGCCTTATGGTATGGGCTTTGCCAAACCGGTCTATGCGGTAAAGGGAGTAGAAGTGAAGAGCTTCCGAAAAATCGGCGCATCGAGCAATCATGCTAAACTGGAAGTAACAAAAGACGGTCACACACTTGATGTCATCGGATTTTATCAAGGAGAACTCGTTGATCAACTGGCACCGATGACAAGCTTGACAATTGCCGGAGACCTTCAGATCAATGAATGGAATGGTCGCAAAAAGCCGCAATTGATGTTGGAAGATGCGATGTCGTCTGACTGGCAACTGTTCGATGTGCGCGGTATTCGCCAATTATATCGATGGTTAAATCAAGTACCACAAGGAGATGCCCATTATGTGGCGTTCCATGAAGAGACAATCGCTGCCTATCAAGATCAATTACCTGAGCGAATTGTCAAATCTTCAGAGCTAGAACCGAAACACAGTTCCGTTGTGTTACTCGACATGCCAGCTCATGAACAGCAGCTGGACGAAATCGTGACGAAATCAGAGTGGAGTCGTATATTCGCGCATTTCTTCACACCATCAGAAGCATTTTTTGATGGCTTACCTAGTAGAGATCAGTTCAAATGGTATTACGGATTCTTGATGTCGAAAGAAAAGTTCGCATTAAAAGAACAAGGTGCGCAACTCGCCCGACATAAAGGGTGGAGCGAACAAACAATTAATTTTATGTCAAAGGTGTTTTTTGAATTAGATTTTGTTAGAATAGACAATGGACATTTGGTGGTGAATAAAGAAAGTGAGCGTCGTGCGTTGACTGAAGCTCCGAGCTATCAGCAACAACAGCAGCGAATCGAGCTTGAACAAGTCTTGCTTTATGCACCGTACCGCGAATTGAAACAATGGTTTGACGCAAAGCGCCAACACCGGTCCTGAGGAGGAACAATCAGTGGATTTGAAACAATATGTAACAATCGTAGAAAATTGGCCAAAAGAAGGCATTCGCTTTAAAGATATTACAACAATCATGGATAATGGTCCTGCTTATAAATATGCAGTAGATGAAATCGTGAAATACGCAAGAGAAGTTGGCGCAGAAGTTATTGTTGGACCAGAAGCTCGTGGGTTCATCATCGGTTGCCCAGTGGCGTATGCACTAGAAGTCGGTTTTGCTCCAGTTCGTAAACCAGGAAAACTTCCACGCGAAGTCATCTCTGCAGATTACGGTTTAGAATACGGCAAAGATACATTGACGATGCATAAAGATGCTATTAAAAAAGGCCAAAAAGTATTAATCGTTGATGATTTATTGGCAACAGGTGGTACAGTTGAAGCAACTGTAAACTTAATCCAACAACTAGGTGGAGAAGTAGTCGGTGCTGCATTCATGATCGAATTGACATATCTTGACGGTCGCGACAAGTTAAAAGGTATCGACATTCGTACCCTTATTAGCTATTAATTTTAGATGTGGAAAACACCACTCTAGAAATTCCGAGGAAATCAGACGTGCCCATGAAGGCGTTCTTCAGCCTTTGCGGGTGCGGTTGATTCCGCAGCGTGTTTCTGGCGTTTGCAACTCGATTTCAATAGCGCGTAATCTTGTTTTAGATTACGCGCTTTTTTCGTCTTTACATAAACCCTATTAGTTTACTACAATAGAGATTATAACTTCAGGTCGAAAACTAAAGAAACAGGTGAGTGGGTATGGCAAAAGAACAAATACGAACAGCCGAAGAAGTCTTTAACATCACAGCAAACTATATGAATGACAACAATGTAGAATTCGTCAAAAGAGCCTACAAACTGGCGGAACATGCCCACCGAAACCAATTCCGAAACTCCGGTGAACCATACATCATTCATCCCATACAAGTGGCCGGCATATTAGCCGATTTGCAAATGGATCCAGAGACTGTAGCTGCTGGGTTTCTTCACGATGTCATCGAAGATACAGAATACACGCGCGAAGATATCGTCAAGGAATTCAGTGAAGAAGTGGCGATGCTGGTTGAAGGTGTAACAAAGCTCGGTAAAATTAAGTACATGTCGAAAGAAGAACAACAAGCAGAGAATCACCGCAAAATGTTCATTGCCATGGCCCAGGATATCCGTATTATCTTGATCAAACTAGCAGACCGTCTGCACAATATGCGCACGCTCAAGCATTTGCCGGAAGAAAAACAACGCCGCATTGCAAATGAGACACTTGAAATCTTCGCACCACTTGCACACCGTCTCGGGATCTCGACTGTGAAATGGGAACTAGAAGATACGTCTCTTCGCTATTTAAACCCGCAACAATACTATCGAATCGTGAACTTCATGAAGAAGAAGCGTACGGAGCGAGAAGCGTATTTAAACAATGTGATGAATGACATTAATGATCAACTTGACGAAGTCGGCATCCACGCGGATATTTCAGGTCGTCCAAAACATATATACAGTATCTACCGCAAGATGGTCATTCAGCAGAAGCAATTCAACGAGATTTATGATTTGCTTGCTATGCGCATCATAGTCGACAGTATTAAAGATTGTTATGCAGTACTCGGAATCATTCATACGCTGTGGAAGCCGATGCCAGGCCGTTTCAAAGATTATATCGCTATGCCAAAGCAAAATTTGTATCAATCGATCCATACAACAGTTATCGGTCCAAATGGAGACCCACTTGAAGTGCAAATACGCACAAAAGACATGCACAATATTGCGGAATACGGGGTAGCGGCACACTGGGCGTACAAAGAGGGCCGAAAAGTCGAAACATCTCGTGAATCTGTCGATCAAAAATTGTCATGGTTCCGCGAAATTTTAGAATTCCAGAATGAATCGTCGAATGCCGAGGAATTCATGGAGTCCCTTAAATTCGACTTGTTCTCGGATATGGTCTACGTATTTACGCCAAAAGGGGACGTGATCGAACTCCCTGCAGGCTCAGTACCAATCGACTTTGCCTATCGCGTACACTCCGAGGTCGGAAACAAGACCATTGGTGCGAAGCTGAACGGAAAGATGGTACCACTCGATACGAAATTAAAAACGGGTGACATTATCGAAGTGTTGACCTCCAAACAATCCTTTGGACCGAGCCGTGACTGGTTAAAAATTGCACAGTCTTCGCAGGCGAAAAATAAAATCAAGCAATTCTTCAAAAAACAACAACGTGATGAAAACATCGAAAAAGGCCGAGAAGCGATTGAAAAAGAGATTCGCGCGCAAGACTTTGAACAAAAAGATGTGCTCACTGCTGAAAATTTAAAACGTGTCTGTGAAAAATATGCATTCTCAAACGAAGAAGACCTTTATTCAGCTGTAGGTTTTGGCGGAATCACGGCACAACAAGTCGTCAACCGCTTAGCAGAAAAAATGCGGAAAGAGCGCGAAAACGAAGAGACGCTTGAAAAGATTAACAAAACGATGGCGTCACCTCCTGTCAAAAAATCGACAGAATCGGGTGTCGTTGTCAAAGGCATCGACAACTTATTGATTCGTTTGTCGCGTTGCTGTAGTCCTGTCCCAGGAGACGATATTGTTGGCTTTATCACAAAAGGTCGTGGAGTCTCTGTTCACCGTGCCGACTGTCCGAACGTACAAGGTTCCGATAGCTCACAGCGCTTAATTGATGTGGAATGGGAGCAAGACACACATATCAAGAAAGAATATGCGGTTGATATTGAAGTCGCTGCATTCGACCGGACAGGCCTCTTGAACGAAGTGTTAATGGCGGTTACGGATTCGAAAACGACGATCGCTGCGGTTACGGGCAAGTCTGAAAAAGACATTGCAACAATTAACTTAACCATCAAAATAACAAATATCACACATCTTCACCGTGTTGTAGACCGTATTAAGCAATTGGCGAACGTCTACTCGGTGCAACGAATTATCAACTAAGAGGTGTCTTATGCGCATTGTATTGCAACGCTCTAAAGCTGCGTCGGTGACCGTTGATGGAGAAGTCGTAGGGGAAATCACGCACGGCTATACTCTTTTAGTGGGCATCACGCACGAAGATACAAAACAACAAGCAGACTGGCTCGCAGCGAAAATTGCGGGCTTGCGTCTTTTCGAAGATGAAGAGGGGAAGATGAACCGATCGCTTGATGAAGTGGCAGGTCAAATTTTATCCGTGTCTCAATTCACATTGTACGGTGATTCTCGAAAGGGTAGACGTCCGTCATTTATTGAAGCAGCACGACCAGAAGTCGCTGAACCACTATGGCTCTATTTCAATGATCAATTGCGTTCACATGGATTTGAAGTTCAGACTGGGATCTTTGGCGCGATGATGGATGTGTCGCTCATCAATGATGGGCCAGTTACCTTGATTCTAGAGAAATAATTATGAAAAGGGAGTTCTCTCGTAATGGAGAAACTCCCTTTTGTGTGTTTTAAAGTGTATAGGGGAGGCATTCCGCAAGCGAAATAGTTTCCATAATAACAGGAAGTGGTGAAGCAGTGAAAATAGACCTCGAATCTCCCGACACAATTGCCGAACAACCGAAAATAGACCTCGAATCTCCCGACACAATTGCCGAATCTCCATATGAAAACGCCTCTCGCAAGATTACGAGTGGCGTTCTTTATGAAATACTGAAGTTGAGTGGAGCTTGACGTTTTTTAAATTTTATAACTCACTATCAAAAAACGAGATGAGCCCCTCATAAATAGCGTGCGCTGCCGTTTCTCTGAACTGGGCCGTTGTAATTTGACGTTCTTCCGTCGCATTGCTCAAATAGCCAAGTTCAAGTAAAACTGCATGCTGCTGGTTTTCACGAAGCACCAAATAATTGCCTTCTCGTACACCACGATCACGCAACGACAAGCGCTTTTGCAAAGCACCGTGAATGTGATCCGCAAGCGGTTTTTGGAAGCCATGTTGATAATAGGTCGTGAAGCCATGAACAGATGAATCTGTCACTGAATCGTAATGAATACTGACAAAGGCGTCTGCGCCGTGTTGATGACTAACCGAAACTCGTTTGCGTAACCCGACATATACATCTGACTCTCGAGTGAACACGACTTCCGCACCCGCGGCTTCAAGTTTTGCTGCTAACAGTTCAGCAGTCGGCAACGTCAATCCTTTTTCGTCCGTTCCATAATAACCTGTTGTCCCACGATCATTTCCACCATGGCCGGGATCCAAAACAATCGTCAATCCATTCAATGTACCAGGTTTA
This sequence comes from Chryseomicrobium imtechense, assembly GCF_041475995.1. Lineage (NCBI taxonomy): Bacteria > Bacillati > Bacillota > Bacilli > Caryophanales > Caryophanaceae > Chryseomicrobium > Chryseomicrobium imtechense. The sequence continues at coordinate 128,155 of NZ_JBGOBM010000002.1, forward strand.
CGGTCAACCACTTCTTTTTCTTCTATTTCTTCAACAGCTTCGACTTCGCCGGTTGTGACAACCCAGTTCGCAACAAACATGGTCTGACCTTCAACTTGTACCTCATACCAGTCGTTGACAGATTTGACCACTTGAAGTTTTTGTCCTGCATCGAGTCGAGCTGTTACATCATTCGCAGTGGAAGGCCCTGAACGAAGATTCGTTCCATTGTATAAAATAGTTACAGTTGAAGCGGATGGTTCTTCCGTTACATTTGATCGTTGTGGTGCTTGTTGTTGAAAACTTCCGTAAAAACTATAAACAAATCCGCTTTCCCCATTTGCGAGTTCGATTTCGACCCACGTTCCTTCAACAGAAAGAACAGAGAAAGATTCATTGCGATACACGGTTGCTTTTTTCTTTGAATCAAGTGAAGGTTTCGTACGCACATTCAGCGCGTCAACTTGCACAACAAATCCATTGTTCTGAGGAGCTGCAGCAGTTGTTTTAGATTCGACTAGTTGCACATAGTCTTTGTGAATCCAGCCGGCAGAACCATTGTATGTAATTTCAAGCCAGTCGCCTTTCACAGAGTTAATCGCAATGGACGTCCCTTCAGCAAGCTGTCCAAGTTTCACGGAGCTTGTCGAAGCGTCTGCTCGCACGTTTAATGTTTTCACTTGAACGACAGCTGATTGATTCACTGCGGCTTCGGTTGAACCAGTTGTCAACCAGCTAGCCACCCATCCTTGTTGCCCATTGTAATCAATTTGATACCAATCATTTTCAGTAGCGATAACTTGCAACTCATCAGCTGATTTTACAGCGCCTATCACATCATACGTGAGTCCAGGACCTGAGCGGACTTTTAGTGAGTCGGTATTGACGACAACTGTTTGTGCTGCAGCAGAAAGAGGAGCAATAAGTAAGATAAAAAGTAGTGCATATATGCTATATGTACGAAAATTCTGCATAAATCGACCTCCTTCTCTATATAGTACCTAGTTCTAGAACAAATATCTAGTTCAATTTCAAATTAAAGATTGACTTTCTGGAAATACGTCATTAAGATAAAGTATAGTATTAAGAACACATTGCTTATGATCGAGAAAGTAGCAGGTACAACGAGCTGACAAGAGAGGAAAAGACATGGCTGAAATCTTTTCTACAGACGGTGCATGTGAACAACACTCGTGAGGCGCTTTGTCGAACCTGAAAAGGTGTAGGTGAAGACGGAACTGGCCGTTACCCAGGTGATGAAGAGGATCTATTCGTAGATCAATCAGGGTGGAACCGCGGAAGCTTATAGCTCTCGTCCCTTGCGCATGATGCGTGGGGGGCGGGGGCTTTTTTGTTTTTCGTACCACTTTCTGTTTTGTTTGCAGTCGATTTTGCCTGAAATAGTTTCCATAATAGGACTCAGGGCACAAAATGAGATTTTCAGGGCACAAACCAGCAAGTTGAGGGCACAAATCAGCAACTCGAGGGCGTAAACTAGTCCAACTTCAAAAAACTTCCTAGGTAAGAATTTATAACTGAGGAATTTTTCTATAATAGCGTTCTGCATATCAACTACTAAGGAGGATTTGAATATGATCAAAGTACCTAGAGGCACACAAGATATTTTGCCGGAGCAGTCCTACAAATGGCAAACTGTTGAGACCATCATTCGCGACACATGCAACGTCTACCAATACAAAGAAATTCGTACACCCATTTTTGAACACACGGAATTATTCACACGAGGTGTAGGTGATACTACAGATATCGTGCAAAAAGAAATGTACACGTTTGAAGACCGTGGGAATCGGTCTCTGACACTTCGTCCTGAAGGAACAGCGTCAACAGTACGTGCGTATGTCGAACACAAATTGTTCGGGCAGCCTGATCAACCGGTCAAGCTTTACTACATGGGACCGATGTTCCGATACGAACGTCAACAAGCAGGGCGCTATCGTCAATTCGTCCAGTTTGGCATCGAAGCAATCGGCAGTGCAGACCCAGCTGTCGATGCAGAAGTCATTGCACTTGCGATGGATGTCTATAAAAAAGCGGGACTTAAAGACTTGAAACTAGTATTGAATTCACTTGGTGATACGGCAAGTCGCAATGCACATAAACAGGCGCTTGTTGCGCACTTTGCCCCTCGCATCGATGAATTCTGCGGAGACTGTCAACAACGTCTAGAAAAAAATCCACTTCGCATTTTAGATTGTAAAAGGGACCGGGATCACGAGTTGATGGCGACAGCTCCAAAGCTGACCGATTACTTGAACGAGGAATCTGCAGCATATTTCGACCGTGTAAAAGCCTACTTAGACGCACTGGAAATTCCGTATGAACTCGATCCAAATCTTGTTCGTGGCTTAGATTACTACAACCACACAGCATTCGAAATCATGTCGACAGCAAGTGGGTTTGGCGCAATCACAACTCTAGCTGGTGGTGGCCGCTACAACGGACTAGTTGAAGAGTTAGGCGGGCCTTCCTCTCCAGGAATCGGGTTTGCGATGAGTATCGAACGCTTGTTACTGGCACTAGAAGCCGAAAAAGTAGAGCTTGAAGACACGTCAGCAAGTGATGCGTACATTATTGCGCTTGGCGATGCTCCGAAAATGGAAGCGATGCGATTAGTTAAACAACTGCGAGATGCAGGCGTAAGCGCAGAAATGGATTACGCGGATCGCAAACTAAAAGCTCAGATGAAATCAGCAGATCGTAAAAAAGCAGCGTATGTCTTCATTTTAGGTGAAGATGAGCTCGCATCTCAAACTGTTCAAATCAAACACATGGCAACAGGGGAACAACAACTCGTCGCTCTAACTGAAGCCGTTACGTACTTACAGAAACACAAGGAGGAATCACGATGAAACGCACACATGAATGTGGAAAAGTAGAAAAACAAGCCATCGGTCAACAGGTGGAATTGATTGGATGGGTACAAAAACGTCGTGATTTAGGTGGACTCATTTTCGTAGACCTTCGTGACCGTACAGGAATCGTACAAGTGGTATTTAACCCAGACTTCTCACAAGAAGCGATCACAAAAGCTGAAAAACTACGCAGTGAATTTCTAATCTCTGTGAAAGGGACAGTTGTCGCTCGTGATGAAAAACAAATCAACAAAGCAATGAAAACGGGAGAAATCGAAGTTCAAGTATCAGAGCTTGAAGTGATTAACGAAGCGAAGACACCTCCTTTTGCAATCGAAAACCAAACAGACGTAAACGAAGACTTGCGCTTGAAACACCGCTACTTAGATCTTCGCCGCCCTGTCATGTATGACACATTCAAAATGCGTTCAGACATCACAAAAACAGTGCGTAACTTTTTGGCAGACGAGGATTTCTTAGAAGTGGAAACACCAATTCTGACAAAATCAACACCTGAAGGAGCACGTGACTACTTAGTACCTAGTCGCGTACACGATGGGGAGTTTTATGCTCTTCCACAATCTCCACAACTATTCAAACAAATGTTGATGGTGTCTGGTTTTGAGCGGTACTTCCAAATTGCGCATTGCTTCCGCGATGAAGACTTACGTGCGGATCGTCAGCCGGAATTTACACAGATTGATATGGAAATGAGCTTTATGTCAATGGACGAAATTATCGAGTTGAATGAGCGCTTAATGAAACGAGTGATGAAAGATGTGAAGGGAATTGACGTGCAAACGCCATTTCCACGTATGGATTATCAAGAGGCGATGGACCGTTTTGGTTCAGATAAACCGGACGTTCGTTTTGCTCTTGAAATTAAAGATCTTGAAGCACTTGCAAAAGACTCTGACTTTGGTGTATTCAAAAATGCCATTGCAAATGGAGGTCAAGTTCGTGGACTCGCGGTCAAAGGTGCGGCAGCTGATTATTCTCGTAAAGACATCGATGCACTTGGAGAATTTGCGGGTCGTTACGGGGCAAAAGGTCTTGCATGGTTAAAAGTAGAAGCAGACGGCGTGAAAGGTCCAATTGCTAAGTTCTTCCCAGAACAAAAAGGGGAAGAGTTGATTGCTGCAATGGAAGCAGAAGCAGGGGACTTACTACTGTTTGTTGCAGACCAAAAGTCAGTTGTAGCGGACGCACTTGGAGCACTTCGAATGAAATTTGGAAAAGAGCGTAAGTTGATTGATGAATCCCAATTTGCATTCTTATGGGTCGTGAACTGGCCGCTATTTGAATACGATGCAGAGCTTGGTCGTTATTTTGCAGCCCACCATCCATTCACGCGTCCTTTTGATGAGGATGCTGACAAATTAGAAACTGACCCAGCTTCGGTTCGTGCACAGGCGTATGATCTTGTTTTGAATGGATTTGAGCTTGGTGGAGGTTCATTACGAATCTATGAGCGTGAAATGCAAGAGAAGATGTTCCGTACACTAGGATTCAGTGATGAGGAAGCGAAAGAACAATTTGGTTTCTTGTTAGAGGCGTTCGAATATGGAACACCACCTCATGGAGGAGTTGCTTTTGGACTAGATCGCCTTGTCATGTTACTTGCAGGACGTACGAATCTTCGTGATACAATTGCTTTCCCGAAAACAGCGAGTGCGAGCTGTGTACTTACAGATGCACCGAGCCCGGTAGATACGGCGCAATTAAATGATCTGCATATCTCGGTCCTTTCACAGAATAATCAGTAAATAGGACTTTCTGATAGTTGCACATCAAAAAAACATGTGCTACTATAACTGTAATACGAATCCTGATGTGTACGTGACTTGTTAATCGATTTTGACCGAACATTTTATCGTCGGGAGTCCGACTTTCAGTATTAAGAGCATGCCATTCCGGTGGACGCCTCGGCGTATTGAAGAGGACACCCACCTGCTGAGTGCGGGTTCAAAACGATAGCTTTACAGAGACGGCACGCTTGGGATTCGTCTTACTATGTCTATTCTCCCTTCAGTTTCGACTGAGGGGTTTTTTATCGGATTAATTCCGACTAAACAACTAAACTTTGGAGTGAAATCATAATGTTACATCAATTTTCTAGAAATGAATTAGCGATCGGCACAGAAGGATTAGACCTCTTAAAAAATACAACCGTTGCCATTTTAGGGATCGGTGGAGTTGGCTCATTTGCAGCAGAAGCCTGCGCACGAAGTGGAGTTGGCCGAATCGTTCTTGTCGACAAAGACAACGTCGATATTACAAATATCAATCGCCAACTAGTCGCTTATTTATCGACAGTCGGAAAGAGCAAGTCAGCAATTATGAAAGACCGTATTGCGGATATCAATCCGGATTGTGAAGTGATTGATATGCATATGTTCTATACAGAAGAGACGTATGAGCAATTTTTCGACTTAGGTATCGACTATGTTATAGATGCGTCAGATACGATTATCTACAAAGTGCATCTAATGAAAGAGTGTTTGAAGCGAGACATTAAAATTATTTCAAGTATGGGTGCTGCGAACAAAATGGACCCAACGCGATTCCGTATTGCAGATATCTCGAAGACACACACAGATCCGATTGCGAAAGTGATTCGTTTGAAACTTCGAAAAGAAGGAATTCGCAAAGGAATTCCGGTAATCTTCTCAGATGAAAGTCCGATTGTAGTTCGGGAAGATGTTGTAAAGACCGTTGGGAAGCCGGAAGCAGAAATCCGCAAGGCGAAGATGCCACCAAGTTCGAATGCCTTTGTTCCGTCTGCAGCAGGTCTGATTGCAGCGAGCTGGGTCATTCGAGATATATTAGAGCCTGTGGAAATCAATACAGTGATGGATGTTAAGTCGAAGAAAAACTAACGCATAGAGTCTGTCCGCAAATTTGTGGACAGGCTTTTTTGATTCATTTACCATTTGGTACCTGTCACTATTTGGGAGCTACTTCCATTTGGTGCCTGTCACCTTTTAAGATTCCAGTGATTTAGTTTCCATAATACGACTTCGGTAGAACAAATTTAAATCCGGTAGAACAAATTCCGGTTTCGGTAGAACAAATTCCACTTTCAGGCGATGAACAGTCGCTCGACCCAAGAAAATCAAAAAAACAGCACACACTAAATCGTGTATGCTGCTAATTTCTAATCTATTTCTTCTTAAAACTCTCCAACTTCCGGTAAATCGATGCCAGACGTTTCTCTTCGCCGGCATCGATTGGCTCGTAATACTGTGTGCCGACCAATTTCTCTGGCAAATACGTTTGATCTACCCAACCACCAAACGAGCCGACTTTCGTATCGTGTGGATACTGATACCCGACATGGCCAAGAGTCGCAGCACCCCCGTAATGCGCATCTCGCAAATGCATCGGAATGTCGCCGGTTTTTCCTGCGTGAATAGCAGCTATCGCGGCATCAAGCGCCTTGTAAGCGGAATTTGACTTCTCCGATAAACATAATAAAACAACCGCGTTCGCGAGTGGTATACGCGCTTCTGGTAATCCCAATCGCTCAGCTGACTGAATCGCTGCTAAAACTTGTGGACCCACAGCAGGATTGGCAAGGCCGATATCTTCATAAGCAATGACGAGTAGTCGTCGAGAGAACGCCACCAGGTCACCGCTTTCAAGTAAGTGGGCCGTGTAATAGAGCGCAGCGTCTGTGTCACTTCCGCGAATGGATTTTTGAAGAGCGGACAATAAATTATAAAAATGACTGCCTTTTTTATCTCCAAACACGCCAATGCGCGACACAAGTTGAGAGACAAGGGCGTCTTCCACCACGATTTTTCCATCTTCTTCATCCGATGCTTCAACAATTGATTCAAGTAATGTCAAAGCTTTGCGAGCATCCCCGTTTGAACCTTCTGCAATTTGGGTCACTTGTTCGGGTGTAATGGTTATTGATAATTTACCTAACCCTCGCTCCGAATCTTCAAGCGCTCGGTTTAAAAGTAATTCCATATCGCTGCTTTCGATTCGTTTCAATTGCTTGATTTCACCACAACGTGATCGGATTGCTGGATTGACATCATGATACGGATTTTCTGTTGTGGCACCAATCAAAACAATCGACCCGTTTTCCACGTGGGGAAGCAGGGTATCTTGTTGCAGTTTATTGAACCGGTGGATTTCGTCTAGAAATAGTAAGACTTTTCCGGTAAGTCGGGATTCTTTCACGACATCTTCAATATCTTTTTTACCGGAAGTCGTAGCATTTAGTGCAATGAATGGTAAATCGGACGAACCTGCGATTGCATAGGCAAGAGACGTCTTCCCGATTCCGGGTTCACCATAAAGAAGCATGGACGGCACATGCCCATTGCGAATCATTTGATAGAGGCCGGTAGACGGGCCAATGATTTCTTGTTGTCCGACAATCTCTTCAATTTTTTTCGGACGCATTCGAAAGGCAAGTGGTTCACCTGATGGCATAATCGTCCCTCCTTTATCGAACATCTGTACTTTTTAGTGTACCAGAACGTACAGCTCATTTCATCGAAAAACCATTGCAGATTATGCTATACTTGTAGCGGAAAAGTTAACTTATGAACGGACGGTGTAAAGAGATGAAAATCTCGACTAAAGGCCGCTATGGTCTCACAATCATGATTGAATTAGCCAAAAATGAAGGCGAAAAACCACTTTCTCTGCGTCAGATTGCAGCAGACAATGATTTATCAGAAGCCTACTTAGAGCAAATCGTTTCACCACTTCGCAATTCAGGACTTGTAAAGAGTGTGCGAGGAGCCTACGGAGGCTATAAATTAGCAAAACCTTCCGAAGAAATTACAGCCGGAGACGTGATTCGCGTGCTTGAAGGACCGATTCAACCTGTTGAAGGAATTGAAGACGAAGCACCTGCACAACGTGAACTATGGATTCGTATTCGTGATGCAGTTAAGAATGTATTAGATACCACGACAATTCGCGACTTGGCTGACCACTCAGATGATCCTTTCACTTCGGACGCATATATGTTTTATATTTAGGAGAGATTTATAATGACACGTATTTATTTAGATCATGCTGCAACATCCCCCGTGCATCCAGAGGTCATTGCAGCACTGACGAGTAGTTATACAGAGTGTTTCGGCAATGCATCCAGTATCCATGAGACGGGAAGACGTGCGCGAAAACAGCTCGATATGGCCCGTGACCAATTAGCTACAACTATTCAAGCGCACCCGAACGAGATCATCTTAACAAGTGGTGGTACGGAAGCGGACAATCTTGCTATTTTTGGAACAGCGTATGCCAACAAACATCTCGGACAGCATATCATCACAACTTCTGTGGAGCATCATGCTGTTCTTCATGCTTGTCAGCAACTTGAAAAAGAAGGTTTTGAAGTGACGTATTTGCCTGTCGACAATCAGGGGCGAGTGCATCCAACCTCTCTCCAAGCAGCACTCCGTGACGACACGATTTTAGTCACAATCATGTACGGGAATAATGAAGTAGGAACACTTCAACCTCTTGATGAACTTACTAAACTCGTTCAAGACCATCAAGCGGTCTTTCATACAGACGCTGTACAAGCATATGGAACCGTTGAAATCGATGTCACAGACCTTCAGGTAGACTTGCTCAGTACAAGTGCACACAAAATCAACGGACCTAAAGGAATAGGATTTCTTTATCAGCGAACTGGAACGAAATTACGTCCACTTTCACATGGTGGTCAACAAGAACGAAAACGTCGTGCAGGGACAGAAGCGATTCCATTAGCCGTCGGTTTTGCAACAGCCGCCCTTTTAAAAGAAGCAACGCTTTCTAAGTCGCATCTGGCTCTTCTTTCTTTAAAGAAGCATTTTCTTGATGAATTGACGCGTCTTGATGTAAACTATTCCCTTAATGTGAAGGATGCTGATCAGCTTCCCCACATTTGCAATCTATTTTTCCCAGACACGGACATTGAGACATTCCTCATCCAATTAGACCTAGCGGGCATCGATGCATCAAGCGGCTCTGCATGTACAGCAGGGGCTGTAGATCCTTCGCATGTACTAGTAGCGATGTTTGGAGAAGAGGCACCCCAGCTCAGATCATCTGTACGATTTAGTTTGGGTCTCGGAACAACAAAAGAGCAGCTAACAGAAGCTGCTGAAAAAATAGCTGGTGTATTAAACAAGCCGGCATCGATTTGGAAGTGAACACTATGACAGAAACAAAAGGCAAACGCGTAGTCATCGGAATGTCCGGTGGCGTAGATTCCTCGGTCGCGGCCTATTTATTAAAAGAGCAAGGATACGATGTCATCGGTATCTTCATGAAAAACTGGGACGACACAGACGAAAATGGTGTCTGCACAGCGACAGAAGATTATGATGACGTTATTAAAGTGTGTAATCAGATTGGTATTCCGTATTACGCTGTCAACTTTGAAAAGCAGTATTGGGAGAAAGTCTTCACGTATTTCTTAGATGAATACAAAGCAGGCCGTACACCAAATCCAGATGTTATGTGCAACAAAGAAATAAAATTCAAAGCATTTCTTGAGCACGCATTGGCGCTTGGCGCAGACTACTTAGCAACTGGGCACTATGCACGTGTTGAAGAACGTGATGGTCAGTTCCGCATGCTTCGTGGTGTTGACAACAACAAAGACCAAACGTATTTCTTGAATCAATTGAATCAAGACCAGCTCAAACATGTATTGTTCCCAATCGGAGAACTGGAGAAAAAACGTGTGCGTGAAATCGCTTTAGAACAAGGTCTCGCAACCGCTACGAAAAAAGATTCAACGGGAATCTGTTTCATTGGCGAACGCGACTTCAAAACGTTCTTAAGTGGCTATTTACCAGCACAACCAGGCGTCATGGAAACGATGGAAGGGCAAGCGGTCGGGAAACATGATGGTTTAATGTACTACACAATTGGTCAACGCCACGGTCTTGGAATCGGCGGAGCAGGAGACCCTTGGTTTGTAGTCGGCAAAGACTTGAAACGTAACGTCTTGTATGTTGGGCAAAATGCACAAAACGAAGCGTTGTATTCAACCAGCTTAATTGCAGATACACTTTCATTTACAACAAATGATGAAAAACCTTCGGAATTTAAATGCACTGCAAAATTCCGTTACCGTCAACAAGATACAGGAGTAACTGTTCGTCTGCTCGGAGACGATCGTGCAGAGGTCATCTTTGATGAGCCCGTTCGCTCGATTACACCTGGTCAGGCTGTAGTTTTTTATGACGGTGACGAGTGTTTGGGTGGCGGAACGATTGATCACGTATTCCGTGACAATAAAAAACTTGAGTATGTAGGGTAGGGAAACGATGAACTGGAATGAGACAGGCATCCACGCGATGCATACAGGAGATTATGAAGAAGCAGCGAAAGCTTTTACACAAGCGATTGAACAAGAGCCTGAAAATGAAGTAGGGTATATCAATTTCGGGAATCTTTTAGCCATCATGAATGATGCAGAGCGAGCTGAGCGATTTTTTCAAAAAGCACTGACTTTGAATGAACAAGCAGCAACGGCTTATTACGGTCTAGCAAATCTCTATTACAATCAAGAACGATTTGAAGAAGCGGCAAAACTATACGAGCGGGCAATCCGTGCAAACTTAGAGGGTGCTGACGGGCATTACATGCTTTCAAAATCTCTTCAAATGACAGATGAGCGAAAGCTTGCACTGCCATATGCGCAGCGTGCTCATGAACTCGCACTAGAAGATGCGGAAATCACGCTACATTACGCCATCTTACTTGCATCCAATGAATTATTTGCTGAAGCGAAGCCTCTACTTGAACAGTTGCTTGAAGAAAACCCGGAGCATGCAGATGCCCATTACAATTTGGGTGTTCTTTTTGCACTTACTCAAGAAGACCCAGAGCCAGCACTACATCATTTAGATAAGGCTCTTGAAATCGAACCAAATTACGATCAAGCTCGCTACATGGCGGACATGATTCGATTACGAAACTAATACTGGAGGCGATCGGATGACGGAACGAAATGAGGACAAATTGTTTGTTTCGGGTCGGCCGATTGTCTCCATTTTTCATAATGAAGATAATCTGTACTCGATTTTGAAAGTGAAAATCAAATCGACAAACACTACATATACCGATAAAGAAGGAATTATAGTCGGCTATTTTCCAAAACTATCGACAGACGAAAGTTATACATTTTATGGGCAATTAAAAAATCATCCGAGGTACGGACAACAATTTGCTGTGGATACATTTGTCCGGGACAAACCAGATTCCGTAAAAGGCGTCGTGCATTATTTGTCATCCGATCTCTTTCCGGGTATTGGTCCTAAAACCGCGCAGACAATTGTCAAAAAGCTCGGCGAAAATGCGCTCCAAAAAATATTGGATTCTCCAGATGTTTTAAAGACGATTCCTCGACTGACAAAAGAAAAACGGGATACCATTATAAACGGCTTGCAACAGAATCACGGGATGGAACGCATCATGGTACAACTCAATGAATGGGGCTTCGGTCCACAGTTGTCTATGAAAATTTACCAAAACTACCGAGAAGAAACGCTTGAAAAATTAAACGACAATCCCTACCGTCTCATTGAAGATGTAGAAGGGGTCGGCTTTGGTCGGGCAGATGAACTCGGGTCACAACTCGGAATCGAAGGCAGTCATATGGACCGCATGAAGGCGGGAATTTTGTATCTTTTAAATCAGGCATCTTTATCAGAAGGGCACATTTTTGTCCCAACTGACCAATTGCTAGAGGATGTGAAACAACTTCTCGAAAAATCGCAAGCAGTTGAGATGGAGTATGACGCACTTGCAAAAGCTGTGATAGAGCTTGGGGAAGAGAGTAAAGTCGTCGTTGAGCAGAACCGTGTGTATATGCCGTCGCTCTACTTTTCAGAAGTTGGAATCGCAACGAAAACAGAACGTCTTGTACAAGCGAAATTCAAAGGCTTTAAAAAGAAGTTGATTAACGAATCGTTGTCTTCGATTGAAGCGGACTTTGGTGTAACCTATGCACCTACTCAACGAAAAGCGATTGAAATGGCGCTTAACAATCAAATTTCGATTCTGACAGGTGGACCTGGAACGGGGAAAACGACGGTCGTTCGCGCCATCGTCGAACTGTATGCAGACCTCAACGGTTTATCACTGGACCCTAAAGAATGGGCGAAAGAAGGCAAGCCGTTCCCGATTGCATTGGCGGCGCCGACCGGACGGGCTGCCAAGCGGCTGAGTGAATCCACGGGACTTCCCGCGATGACGATTCATCGGTTGCTTGGCTTTACCGGACAGGACACGGAAGACACAGAAGGGCGACCGGTCGAAGCAAGTCTTATTATTATTGATGAGACGTCAATGCTTGATTGCTGGCTTGCGCATCAACTCCTTCGTGCTATTCCAGAAACTTCACAGGTCGTCCTAGTTGGGGACCAAGACCAGCTTCCACCTGTAGGGCCGGGACAAGTTTTAAAAGATCTACTTGCTAGTGGACGCCTGCCTGTTGTTGAACTTCAAGACATTTATCGCCAAGCAGACGGGTCGTCGATCATTGAGTTAGCCCATGCGATGAAATCTGGGAAGACGACGCAAGATTTGCTCTCTAAAACGAAAGACCGTTCGTTCATACCAGCGTCCGCGGACCAAATTCCGAAAGTCGTCGAACAGGTCGTCTCCAGTGCACTCGCGAAAGGATTCACCATTCGGGACCTTCAAGTATTAGCGCCGATGTATAGAGGACCTGCTGGCATTGATGCGCTCAATAAAATGATTCAAGAAATGGTCAACGCCAACCCAGATGGTACGCGAAAAGAAATGGTATTTGGAGATGCTGTATACCGTATCGGAGATAAAGTGCTTCAACTCGTCAATCAACCGGAATCGAATGTATTTAACGGGGATATGGGGGAAGTCATCAGTATTTTCAAAGCGAACGAAAATGTAGAGAAAAAAGAGCTTATGATCGTTTCCTTTGATGGAATTGAAGTGACGTATGAAAAATCCGATCTTGGCCAATTAACGCTTGCGTACTGTTGTTCCGTTCATAAATCTCAGGGCAGTGAGTTCTCGATGGTCATCTTGCCGATTACACGTGGATATATGAAAATGCTACGACGCAATCTTCTCTATACAGCTATTACACGCGCGAAAAACTACTTGATTTTATGCGGAGATCCACAAGCATTCCAAATCGGAATCGAACGCAATGATGACAACTTACGGTTCACAACATTGATTGAGCGACTGTCTCCTGAAGCCGAGCCAATGGAACCTGTCGAAGGACAAACGTATGAGTTGACGGAAGATACACTCCTTTCCATCAATCCGATGATTGGTATGGAGGGAATTACACCACATCAATTTATGACCCAAGACGTTGACAGTTGATGTACACCTTTTGTATGATGAAGGCAGAATACGAAACACGATGACGAAAAGAGTACTGATTCTTCCGGTATAGAAAGAAGTTCCTCGGCTGCAAGAGCTTCCGAACGACGGGTCAGGAAAGCTACTTCCGAGTGCAGGCAAACCCTGCCGTCCGCCACGTTACGGCATTTTGAGATGCAAAGGACTCCTTTGCAACTTAGGGTGGTACCGCGAATGCTAAGCTTTCGTCCCTTTGGGGATGAAGGCTTTTTCTTTTTTCGTCTGGAAAATTTAAGGAGGAACACGTATGAAACAACTTTCAGGAAATGATATCCGCAGACTGTATCTTGAATTTTTTATTGAAAAGGGGCACCAAGTAGAGCCGAGTGCACCGCTTGTTCCAATCAATGATCCGTCACTTTTATGGATTAACTCAGGTGTCGCGACACTGAAGAAATATTTTGATGGCCGAGTCGTTCCGGAAAATCCACGTATCACAAATGCACAGAAATCAATTCGTACAAATGATATTGAGAATGTCGGAAAGACTGCGCGCCACCACACTTTCTTTGAGATGCTTGGGAACTTTTCGATTGGTGACTACTTTAAAAAAGAAGCAATTCATTATGCTTGGGAGTTTTTGACGGACAAAAAATGGATGGGCTTTGATCCGGAACTGCTATCTGTTACCGTTCACCCCGAGGATGAAGAAGCGTATGCGATTTGGAAAGATGAAGTTGGCGTTCCAGAAGCGCGCATTATTCGATTAGAAGGGAACTTCTGGGATATTGGAGAAGGCCCGAGTGGACCAAACTCTGAAATTTTCTACGACCGCGGAGAGCAGTATGGAAATGATCTTGAAGATCCAGAATTGTATCCGGGTGGAGAGAACGAACGTTATTTAGAAATTTGGAACTTGGTATTTTCTCAGTTCAATCATAATCCTGACCACACATATACGCCACTTCCAAAACAAAACATCGATACAGGTATGGGGCTTGAGCGTATGGCATCGGTTGTGCAAGACGTACCAACTAACTTTGATACAGACTTGTTCATGCCGATCATTCAGCAAACGGAACAGATCAGCGGTCAGAAGTACGGAGAATCGAAAGACAAAGACGTGGCGTTCAAAGTCATCGCTGACCATATTCGCACAGTAGCATTCGCCATTGGAGATGGTGCGCTTCCATCAAATGAGGGACGCGGGTATGTTCTTCGCCGTTTACTACGTCGTGCAGTTCGATTTGCAAAACAACTAGGCATTGAGAAGCCATTCTTGTTTGAACTTGTACCAGTAGTTGGCGAGTTGATGGTAGTATTCTACCCAGAAGTGAAACAAAAAGAGGCATTTATCATGCGCGTAATCAAGACAGAAGAAGAACGTTTCCATGAAACATTGGCAGACGGCTTGTCCATCTTGTCTCGTGCTGTCACAGAACAGCAAACGCAAGGCTCAACAGTTGTACCAGGGGCGACAGTATTCGCACTGTATGATACGTATGGCTTCCCTGTAGAACTTACAGAGGAGTATGCTGAGGAAGCAGGTATGACAATTGATCGCCCAGGCTTTGAAAGTGAAATGGAAGGCCAGCGCAGTCGTGCACGTGCAGCGCGTCAAAATGTAGATTCTATGCAAGTGCAGTCCGAAGTCTTTGCGTCAATTCACGACGACAGTGAATTCATTGGCTACGATCAACTGAAGACACTTGGAAAAGTCACGACAATTGTTCTAGGAGCGGATAAAGTAGAATCAGCTACTGAAGGCGATGAAGTGAAGCTCGTTCTAGACCGTACTCCGTTTTACGCTGAAAGTGGTGGGCAAATCGCAGATATCGGGAAAATTTCAAACGATCACTTCTTAGGACGCGTAAAAGATGTGCAAAAAGCGCCAAACGGACAAAACTTGCATTCGGTGATCATCGAATCAGGTGAACTTCGAGTGGGTATGGACGTAACGGCTGAAGTAGATCCAGAACTTCGTCAAAAAACTATTAAAAATCACTCGGCAACACACTTGTTACACCAAGCATTGAAAGATGTTTTAGGAACACACGTCAACCAAGCGGGTTCCTATGTTGGACCAGACCGTTTGCGTTTTGACTTCTCACACTTTGGTCAAGCGACGAAAGAAGAGCTTGAGCAGGTGGAGCGCATTGTGAACGAGAAGATTTGGGAATCCACACCTGTTATAACAGGTTTCCATTCAATCGATGAGGCAAAACAACGCGGTGCTATGGCACTATTCGGCGAAAAATATGGAGACATCGTACGCGTTGTAGAGATGGGTGATTACTCATTAGAACTGTGTGGAGGATGTCACGTATCCTCAACTGCTGAAATTGGTATATTCAAAATTCTCTCTGAAGGCGGTATTGGAGCAGGTACACGACGCATTGAAGCGGTCACTGGACAAGCTGCTTACGAAGTAATGAAAGACGAAGAGGCACGATTGCAACAAGCTGCTGCTCTGATTAAAGCGCAACCACGTGAAATTGTAGCAAAAGTAGAGGCACTACTTGCTGAAGTGAAGAACCTTCAAAAAGAAAATGGCTCACTATCTGCTAAACTTTCAAGCAACCAAGCAGGAGAATTGTTATCGTCTGTTCGTGACGTCAATGGTGTTTCTGTATTGACTGCAAAAGTGGAAGCAAAGGACAATAATCAATTGCGTCAACTCGTCGATGATTTGAAACAAAAACTTGCTTCAGGTGTCGTCGTACTAGGTGCTGTTGCAGGTGAAAAAGTCATGATTGCTGCGGGTGTGACAAAAGATATCGCAGGTGAACGCGCGCACGCTGGGAACATCGCGAAGCATGTGGCGGAACTGTGTGGCGGAAAAGGTGGAGGACGTCCAGACTTTGCTATGGCTGGTGCGAAAGATGGTTCGAAGCTCCAGGACGCACTCAAATCCATTGACGAACTAGTGAAATAAGTTCCTTCTTCATCGGTCATGGGGTATACTAAAAGTACAGTTCCATGAGTTGGACAGGAAGGGTGTTGAATACTATGGATTCCTTTGACAAAACAATGAAATTTAATGTTCAAGACGAATCAATGGAAGAGGATGTCAAACACGTCATGCTACATGTGCATGATGCGCTTGAAGAGAAAGGGTACAACGCGGTCAATCAAATCGTTGGGTATTTGCTTTCTGGAGATCCTGCTTATATTCCACGTCATCAAGACGCCCGAAATGTCATCCGCAAATTAGAGCGTGACGAAATTTTAGAAGAACTAGTTCGGTTCTATATCCGACATACAAATGAGGGCAAAGATGCGTAAAATGGGTTTAGACGTCGGTACACGTACGGTGGGTGTTGCAATCAGTGACGCCCTCGGGTGGACCGCGCAAGGAATCGAGACGATTAAGATTCATGAAGAAAACGAGGAGTTCGGTATTGAGCGATTAGCGGAACTCATTCGTGAGTATACTGTGACGGAAGTCGTGATTGGGTATCCGAAAAATATGAATAACACCATCGGACCACGGGCTGAAGCTAGTGAGCGTTTTGCAGAGCTAATTAAAGAAACATTCAATCTTCCTGTAGTATTATGGGATGAGCGACTGACGACAATGGCTGCAGATCGCATGCTGATCGACGCTGATGTGAGCCGAAAAAAGCGTAAGCAAGTCATTGACAAAATGGCGGCTGTCATGATCCTTCAAGGATATTTAGACAGTAAAAATCGATGAGGTGAAGAAAATGGAACATGGTCAAGAACATATCACAATCGTTGACGAAAACGGCAACGAGCAACTTTGTAACGTATTGCTAACATTTGAATCAGATGAATTTGGAAAATCCTATGTACTTTACTACCCAGTAGGTGCAGATGCAGAAGATGAAAATGAAGAAATCGAGATCCACGCTTCTTCATTCGTTCCTTCAGAAGACGGGACGGACGGCGAACTTCTTCCAATCGAAACGGATGAAGAATGGGATATGATCGAAGAGACGCTTGGTGCATTTATGGACGAGCAAGAAGACGACGAATACGGAATTCAAGAACAATAATAGGAGTGATGCCGTCTCTATATATAGAGGCGGTTTTTTTCATGTGTGGACGCCTCTGTGATTTTTCTAGTATACTATTTGAAGATAAAGGGGGAAGCCCAAGTGCCAAACGGAAGTAAAAGAGAAATTATGTTTGAAAAAATGAAAGAAAAGAAGAAAGAAGTGAAGATTGTACGTCGAATTGTCTTTGCTGTCGTACTCATTTTACTCATTGTCGGTGGAATCGGTGGATATTCTGCATATAACTACGTTATAGATGGTCTATCTCCGTATGACGAGACAAATGAAGACCCGATTGCTGTCTCGATTCCAATCGGCTCTGGTATTGACACAATTTCACAAACGCTTGAAGACAATAATGTCATTCGAGATGCGCGAATCTTCAAGTACTATGTCAAATTTAAAAATGAATCCGACTTTCAAGCCGGTGACTATACATTGACACAATCGATGACTCCCGATGAATTGATTGAAAGTTTAAAATCTGGTCGTATTTATAGAGAACCTGTGTTCACGATGAACATACCAGAAGGATTAACTCTTGAACAGATTGCAGACGTTATTGAAGCACGTACCAATCATTCAGCAGAAGATTTCTTTGCACTCGTCACTAGTGAAGAATTTGTCGAGCTTGCACGTCAACAATTCCCAGACTTGCTGACAGATGAAATAGTTGCAGAAAACGTTCGCTACTCACTTGAAGGATATTTGTATCCCGCTACGTATCCATTCTATGAAGAAAACCCAAGTATGGAGACCATTGCTTTCGCCATGTTACAAGGTACACAAGACAATATCCAACCCTATCGTGAGATTTTGGCTGAACGTGGCCAGTCCATCCATTGGTTGTTGACGTTTGCCTCGCTGTTAGAAGAGGAAGCGACTGCACAAACGGACCGTAAGACAATTGCCTCCGTATTCAATAATCGCTTAGAAATCGATATGCCTCTTCAAACAGATCCAACAGTTCTTTACGCACTAGGTGAACACAAAGACCGCGTGCTCTATGCGGATCTTGAAGTTCAAGATCCTTATAACACCTATGTCAACCGTGGATTGCCACCTGGTCCAATTGCGGGAGCTGGACGAGCATCTCTTGAAGCAGCAATGGATCCATCAAGCTCTGAGTATTTATACTTCTTAGCAGATCCTTCCGGGACGAATCATTTTGCAGTGACATATGACGAACATTTGGCAAACATTCAAGAATATTTACGTTAACGATAGACTATCCACTTTAGCTAGTGGATAGTTTTTCTCTGTCATGGTATGATAAAAATTGAATTTTTTTTGCACGACTTCCCAGTAGAAAGAGGGAGACATGAATGAAAACAGACGACTTTCAACAGCTGTTCAGCTTACCTCGAACAGCGTTTTTTCATGAGATGGAACAGTACGCAGACTTACATCACGTACCCATCATGCGACCAGAAGGAATGGACACATTGCTTCATCTGTTGCAGCTTCAAAATGCACAAACTGTTTTTGAAGTGGGGGCAGCGATTGGCTACTCAGCACTGCGCATGGCAGCAGCGAATCCAAAGCGGACAATTACAACCATCGAACGAGATGCAGACCGGTATGAGACGGCGAACCAATTCATTGCAAAAAGCGAGCATGCACAGCAAATTTCTCTTTTTCACGCAGACGCTTTAGAAATGGATCTGAGTGAGTTCCCTGAACAGTCATTTGATGCTCTTTTTATTGATGCAGCAAAAGGACAATACCAATTGTTCTTTGATCGGTACGCGCCGTTAGTCAAGAGTGGAGGCGTCATTTATAGCGACAATATCTTTTTAAATGGGTTGACTCAAGTGCCTATAGAGCAAGTGCCGAGACGAAAACGCACGATGGTTCGCAAATTGCATTTATTTGCTGAACATTTGCGAACAAACCCCGATTATGACAGTCAGTTCTATCCGATAGGCGATGGACTATTAGTAAGTATTAAGAGGTGAGTACGATGTTAACTGAACTAGTTGTAACGCCAAAATCTGTACAACATGCATTTAAACTTCTTGATGCAGGAGCAGATGCAGTTGTTGTAGGTGAAGAGCATTTTGGCCTCCGTCTTGCAGGAGAATTCTCCCTGAGGGACATTGAAGAGATTACACTTTATGCGCATACATTGTCTAAAAAGGTCTATGTATCAATGAATGCACTGTTTCATAACGACCGAGTGGATGCGCTTGCACCCTACATGCGCAAATTAAATGACATAAAAGTGGATGGCATTTATTTTGGAGACCCGGCTATCATCATGACACATCGAGAAATCGACAGTGAAGTACCGCTCATTTGGAACCCCGAGCAGACAGCAACGAACTACTTTACAGCGAACTACTGGGGTGAACGAGGGGCAACGCGCACATATCTTGCACGTGAGCTGAGTTTAGACGAACTGATTGAAGTAAAAGAAAATGCAGAGGTATCTATTGAGATTCAAGTACATGGAATGAGTTGTATGTTCCAGTCCAAGCGTCCACTTCTTGGTCACTATTACTTGCATGAAGGAAAAGCACTTCCTATTGAGAATCGGGAACAAAAAGATGCGATGTTGCTTTATGATAAAGAGCGTGAAAATCGCTATCCAATCTATGAAGATCTGAACGGCACGCATATTTTTTCACCGAACGACATGTGCATGATTGATGAGCTAGAAGAAATTCTAGAAGCGGAAATTGATGCCATTCGCATTGAAGGAATTCTACATAGCGAGGCCTATACAGTTAAAGTGACTAAATTGTACAGGAAGGCTCTCGATCTCTACAAGGAATCACCGAAACTATACCGACAGCAGAAGAATGAACTTTTTAAACAACTTGAAGAAATGCAGCCGTCGCATCGTCCACTCGACACAGGATTTTTCTTCAAAGAGTCAGTGTATTAAGGAGGAGATCAAATGGCAGTCATGGAAAGTGAACTACGAAATGGCAAACGAGTCATTACAAAAAAGCCCGAATTACTTGCTCCTGCTGGCAATCTTGAAAAGTTGAAGATTGCGGTTGAATACGGAGCAGATGCAGTGTTTATAGGTGGGCAAGAATACGGACTTCGATCGAATGCAGGAAATTTTACGATTGCCGAGATGAAAGAAGGCGTAGAGTACGCAAAGAAATTTGGTGCGAAGATTTATGTCACGACGAATATCTTTGCGCACAATGAAAATATGGATGGATTGATAGAGTACTTGCAAGCTGTTGAAAGTACGGGTGTAACGGGGATTATCGTCGCTGATCCATTGATTATTGAAACGTGCCGAAACTATGCTCCGAAACTTGAATTGCATTTAAGTACACAACAATCCTTATCCAACTGGAAAGCTGTGCAGTACTGGAAAGACGAAGGATTGCACCGAGTAGTTCTCGCTCGTGAGACTACTGCAGATGAAATTGCACTCATGAAAGAAAAAGTCGATATCGAAATTGAAGCGTTCATTCACGGAGCCATGTGTATCGCTTATAGTGGACGTTGCACACTGTCCAATCACATGACTGCTCGTGATTCAAACCGGGGTGGTTGCTGTCAGTCCTGTCGCTGGGACTATGTACTACAGAATACGGAAGCGGAAAAAGTAGACGACTTCACTACACCTTTTGCGATGAGCCCGAAAGATTTGAAATTAATTGAATCTATTCCGCATATGATAGAGCTAGGAATCGATTCGTTAAAAGTAGAAGGACGCATGAAGTCGATTCATTATGTAGCAACAGTCGTACAAGTCTACCGCAAAGTAATTGATGCATATTGCGCAGATCCAGATAATTTTACGTTTGATCCAGAATGGGTCTATGAACTCGATAAATGTGCCAATCGTGAGTCGGCTTCTGCGTTTTTTGAAGGAGAACCTGGACATGAACAACAATTATTTGGTGTGCACAGCCGCAAAGTTACACACGACTTTGTAGGTCTTGTGGTAGACTATAACGAGACGTCTCAGACCGTTACCTTAGAGCAGCGAAATTATTTCAAGCCTGGTGATGAGATTGAGTTTTTTGGGCCACAAATCGACAATATAAAATTGATTGTACCACCAATCTACGATGAGAAAGGCAATGAACTAGATGCTGCACGTCACCCACTGCAAAAAGTTACGTTCCATTGCCCTGTCAAAGTACACCCGAACAATATGATGCGGAAGAGGTTAGTAAAGTGAAAAGACCATTAGTTATCGGAATTGCTGGCGGTTCCGGTTCTGGAAAAACAAGTGTAACAAATGCCATTTATGAAGCGTTCAAAGATCACTCAGTAGTTGTGATTCAACAAGATTTTTACTACAAAGACCAGTCGCATCTGGAGTTTGAAGAGCGTTTGAAAACTAATTATGATCACCCATTAGCATTTGATAATGATTTATTGATTGACCATGTGAATCATTTACTTGAACGTAAAGGGATTGAAAAACCAGTGTATGACTATGCACGTCATACGCGTTCGGATGAAACAATCGTGATCGATCCAAAAGATGTCATTATTTTAGAAGGGATTCTAGTTTTAGAAGATGAGCGTCTTCGCGACTTGATGAATATTAAACTATACGTAGATACAGATGCAGATTTACGTATCATTCGTCGTATATTACGTGATATTCATGAGCGTGGGCGCACAGTAGAATCCGTGGTTGAACAATATTTGAATGTCGTTCGACCGATGCATAACCAATTTATTGAACCAACAAAACGCTATGCAGATGTCATCATTCCAGAAGGTGGCCAAAATGAAGTAGCTATTGATTTAATGGTTACGAAAATTAAGGCTATTCTTGAAAGTAATGGAATTGTATAATAGGATGATACAAGTTACATAAGACAGAAGGAGTGTATAGGAATGTCAAATGACAAACAATATCCGATGACGCTTGCAGGTAAGCAAAAGTTAGAGGAAGAATTAGATAGTTTAAAAAATGTAAAACGTAAAGAAGTTGTTGAGCGTATTAAAGTAGCACGTGACTTCGGAGATTTATCCGAGAACTCAGAGTATGATGCAGCGAAAGAAGATCAAGCATTTGTCGAAGGTCGTATTTCACAATTGGAATCTATGATTCGCAATGCAGTCATTATTGAAGAAGATGCAAACGATGACACAGTTTCACTTGGGAAAACGGTTACATTTATCGAAATCCCAGACGGAGACGAAGAAACGTATACAATCGTTGGTTCAGCTGAAGCAGATCCATTAGAAGGATTAATTTCAAATGATTCTCCAATTGCACGAGGCTTACTTGGCCGAACAATCGGAGAAAATGTAAAAATCATGACTCCTGGTGGAGAAATGGACGTTAAGATCGTATCAATTTCGTAATTCTAGACTGCTTGGCAGCTTTGACGCTGTCAGGCAGTTTTCGCTTTGTCAGGGCCTCAGTTGATTCTCATCCCGATTATTAGTAAGATGAAAAAAGATTGTAGCAATGAGGAGTGAACTAAATGACGCAAGAATTTTCTAGACGTGCGCAAATGAAAAAGAAAAAACGCGCGAATTTACTTATAAATTCATTACTAGCTGTAGTTGGCTTACTGATTATTATTACATTAGCAAATTTACTTTCTTCAAACGACGACACCGCTGTGGAAGCTGATCCTGGAGATGAGCAACAGCAAGTGACGGATGAGGGCCAACAAGACGTTGAGTCAGAAGATACCGCGGGTGCTGAAACGACAGAGGAATCTGAAGCGACAGATGAAGCAGAATCTACTGAAGAAACAGAAGCAACAGAAGAAGATCAAACAGATACTACTGAAGAACAAGCGGAAGTAACGACTGAACCGTCAACGGACCCTATTGTGGATGAAGTCATCGTGAATACAGCTTGGCAACCGGTAGGAACAACGCAAACTGGTGAACATGTCTCGAGTTACACGAAAGGGACAGTCGATTGGGATGAAAAAATCAAAGCCCTTCAGTATGCATCTGGTCTTTCGGCTGATAACATGTACACGATTTTCTTAGGCAATGGGGGATCCCCGCAAAAGTCAATTGGCACAGTTACATCAAAAGACAAATCAGAGATGTATCGTATTTATTTAGAGTGGGTCGATGGCCAAGGTTGGAAACCGACAAAACTCGAAAAGTTGAATCAGTTACCATAACGGAGGAATGACAATGAAAGTAGCAGTTATCGGTGCGATGGAGCAAGAAGTTGAACACTTGCGTGCAGTGCTTTCGAATGCATCAACGGAAACAATTGCAAACAGTGAATTCACTGCAGGCACATACGGAGCACATGAATTGATTTTAGTGAAAAGTGGCATTGGTAAAGTGAATGCAGCGATGACGACTTCAATTTTACTAGAAAAATACTCGCCGGATGTGGTCATTAACACGGGCTCTGCAGGTGGCTATGACCCATCTTTACAAGTGGGGGACATTGTAGTATCTACAGAGGTCCGTCATCACGACGTTGACGTCCGTGCCTTTGGTTATGAAATGGGTCAAGTCCCTGGTATGCCAGCAGCATTTACAGCAGACGCAAGCTTGATCGAAAAAGCACAAGAGGCGATTGAAGCTGTGGGCATTCATTCAGCAACAGGTCTAATTGCAACAGGAGATTCATTCATGCATCTCCCAGAACGTGTCAAAGAAACACGCGAACACTTCCCGACAATGGCAGCCTGTGAGATGGAAGCAGCCGCTGTTGCGCAGGTTTGTCACCAATTCGGAACTCCATTTGTAGTAATTCGCGCATTGTCTGATATCGCAGGCAAAGAATCGCCAATGAGTTTTGACGAATTTTTACCGACAGCAGCAAAAAATTCTACGGAAGTTGTGCTGCGGGTAGTGAGTTCACTTTAATTTATGTAGCCCTACACCCAGCTCGTCATTGTCCTGTGGAAGTTTCACCGAGCCTCCTCACATCGACTTCGTCTAGTTGCGGGGTCTCGGCAAAACTTCGATTGCACGGGAAATGACGTCCTGGCTTCCGGGCTCTTCGGAAAACATTATGATCATAGAATTTCTTTTTTAGTTGTATGATCGATTGTTAGTGGAGTGTAATGAAGGTGTTGACTCCAGTAGGGTCAAAGTCGGAACGTGAGACCCCGCAGGAGCCTGTGACGAGGAGGCTCACGCCGCGCCTACGGAAAGCAACACCGTAATGGAACTCCACTTGTTGAAAAAATCAGTATCTTCTCTCGAACGTACTCGTGAGAAGATACTGATTTCATTTTGTTTTAGCCTGTTGATTATTTTTTTGACTTCAATACTTGAAACAATTTAATCAATGCACGTTTTTCAATTCGAGAAACATAACTTCGCGATATTCCTAACTATTCAGCTAATGCTACTTGTGTCAAAGGGGAATAATGAAATAAGCCGTAGCGATGTTGTATGATTTCAGCTTCTCGCTCATCTAGCAGATGCATCCACTTATAGAGATGATGCGTCAACTCTTTAAAAGCTAATTGGTCATCTACTGGTAGGTCATTACTAGGTAAAATATCCGCAAGCGTGAGTGTTCCTCCCTCTACATCTTGCCCCATCTGATCATTGAGAGAAGTCTCTTGTTCATGCTTTTTAATTTTACGAAGATGCATCAAAATCTCATTTTCGATACAGCGTGCTGCGTCATCGCTTTTGTGCATCAAGTCAAAGAGTTGTTGTTCTTTCTCTGGAGGAAGTGGTTGTTCGAATGCTTGACTTCGGATATAGCCAAGCGCGAGAGGGAGATGGGCGAGGGAACTGAGGACGATGGATAATCAGTGCATAGAATTGCCTCCTTGAAAGAGTCTATGCAAAAGACGAAATGGGCATAACAAAACCCGCTACAAGAGCGGGTTAGATTTTTCGTAGTGAAAGTGTTGAAATCATCATGAAAGATAAGATAATCATGAAGAATAGATAGACAACAGGTGATACATAAGGTACAGCGAAGTAACTAAGAGTTAATACAACCCCTGCTGCTGTAATTGGTAGACCTGTAAAAAAGCCGTTGGATTCTGAAATGTTAAAGCGCGCCAAGCGAAATGCACCAGAAGCAATGTAGATGACAGTAACGACCATGGCCAGAGTGCCCAACTCATTTGTCGCGTATGCATAAATAAGTAGTGCAGGTGCGATACCGAACGAGATAACATCACTCATAGAGTCAAGCTGTTTTCCAAGTTCCGATTCAATGCCAAGTTTGCGTGCTGTCATCCCGTCAAAACGATCTAAAAGTCCGGCGATAAAAATAAATAGGACGGCAAGTGCAAAATGGTCATTCATCGTCACCAAAATGGCTGCTCCACCAAATGCCATGTTCAATATGGTCAAAAGGTTTGCAGCTTGGCTTTTCAGCCGAGACAAACGTTCAATTGTCGATTCAAATAAGAACACTATGGTTTCCCCTCACATATAGTTTATCCTATAAGTATACGCTAAATAGTTGGAAATTAATAGAGAGAAAGGTTCGAAATCCGTGAAAACTATAATCTATCAAAAACTAATTGAACTGACAAACAGACCAAGCACGTCGCTTATTCTAAAGCGATTTACACAGTCAAGTGTCAGCAAATTCATGATCCCTTCATATAAAAAGACATTCAAAATTGATGCCAATCTTGCAGTGAAACCGATGCATGAGTTTTCATCTTTGCATGATTTTTTTACACGCCAATTAAAGGAAGAAGTTCGCCCGATTGACACAAATAAAAAAACAATCGTGAGTCCAGTAGATGCTAAAATCGAATCCTTTGGTACGATTACGCCAACAGGCACATTTTCAGTTAAAGGACAGGAGTATTCCATTGACAGATTGCTGGCAAAACCATCCCTTACAGAGCGCTTTATCGGTGGGCAGTATGCTGTGCTGTATTTAAGCCCTGCGGATTATCACCGTATACACGCCCCGTTATCTGGGGAAATCACGGATCAATTCATATCAGGTGGATTTTCGTACCCAGTGAACAAGCTAGGTCTTCAATATGGTAAGAAACCCTTGAGTGACAACTACCGTATCATCTCCATTTTAGAGAATGCCGGAAGCGCTTTTGCAGTCATTAAAGTCGGTGCGATGTTTGTAAATTCGATCGAGTTAGTGAAAACTGATTCACTGTGGAACAAAGGTGAAGAAGTTGCTTATTTCGCATTTGGCTCGACGGTCGTATTACTGACAGAACCAAATTGCGTGAACTGGCGAGATTCTGTGGTGAACGGCGCAAAAGTACAGGTAGGAGAGCCCTTGGCGGATATGCTATAATGGCGAAAGAGTACGTAATAGAGTGGAGTGTAGTACGTGTTAACTAATTTTATTCCTTCTGAGTTTGTGAAGAGCGTTTTTCAAATCACACCAGAACAGTTAAAAGAGCAAGGTATTAAAGGAATCATTACGGATCTTGATAATACGCTTGTTGAATGGGATCGTCCAGATGCAACACCGCAACTCGTGGAGTGGTTTGCAAGTATGCAACAAGCGGGGATTCAAGTGACGATTGTATCCAATAACAATGAACTGCGTGTGAAGTCGTTTGCAGATCCTATGCAAATCCCTTTCATTTATAAAGCGCGTAAGCCGTTCCGAAAAGCTTTTTTAACAGCTTTACGATTAATGGGATTGAAGCGCGAAGACGTGGTAGTTATCGGAGATCAACTATTAACGGATGTACTTGGTGGAAACCGTTTGAAGTTGCATACAATTTTAGTTATTCCAGTAGCAAAATCTGATGGATTCGTCACTCGTTTCAACCGACTAGTCGAGCGACGCATCTTTAGTTATTTAAAAAGCAAAGGTCATATTATGTGGGGAGATGAAGCCTGATGGAAACAGTACAATGTATCGGGTGTGGCGTTCTCATCCAAACCGAAGATCCAACCAAACTAGGCTATGCCCCGGCATCTAGTCTTGAGAAAGAAGAAGTAATTTGTCAGCGTTGCTTTCGATTGAAAAATTACAACGAGATTCAACCCGTCGAATTGACAGACGATGACTTTTTAAAAATCCTAAACGGCCTAGGTGATCAAAAAGGATTGATTGTTAAAATCGTTGATATTTTTGATTTTAACGGTAGTTGGTTGCCTGGTTTGCACCGTTTCGTTGGCAATAACCCGGTGCTCTTAATTGCGAACAAGGCAGATTTACTGCCAAAGTCCGTAAAGAAAAACAAAGTGATTAACTGGCTAAAACGAGAAGCTAAATCCCTCGGTCTTCAAGCAGCTGACATTCTTCTTGTAAGTGCTGCAAAGGGCCAAGGTATGGTAGAGGCAATGGATGCGATCGAGCAATTACGTAAAGGTGAGAATGTCTACGTAGTCGGGTCAACCAATGTCGGTAAGTCAACGTTTATTAATCGGATTATTAAACAAGCGACGGGAGAAGAACAAGTCATCACGACTTCTCAATTCCCAGGTACAACGCTTGACATGATTCAAATTCCAATGGACGATGGGAAATCGATTTGTGATACACCGGGTATCATCAATCACCATCAGCTAGCGCATTATGTCGATCCATCAGAGTTGAAGCTGATTTTACCGAAAAATGAAATCAAACCAAAGGTGTACCAGTTAAATGCAGAACAGACATTGTTTATTGGTGGGCTTGCTCGCTTTGATTTTATTCAAGGAGACCGTTCGGCATTCACTGCGCATTTATCGAATCAGCTAACGATTCACCGAACAAAACTTTCGAACGCAGATGCGTTATATGCCGATCATAAAGGAGAATTACTATCTCCTCCTGGAAAAGACCATGCAGAGAAGTACCCAGAACTTGTGCGTCATGAATTTTCTATTAAGAGTCCCAAAATGGACATTGTATTCTCAGGACTAGGTTGGATCACGTGTCAGACGGGGAATGTTGTAGTAGCTGCTCATGTACCTAAAGGAGTTGCGGTGATGGTTCGTCCATCACTCATTTAATTTATGAAAAAGTGGTACGCAGTTATCGGCAACCCTATCCATCATTCGATTTCACCAAGGATGCATGAGATCTGGTTTCGTACACACAACATTGATGCATCTTATGTGCCAATTTTAGTTGAGCATGATAGACTCGAACAATCTGTGGAATCCCTCTTTTTACTCGGATGCAGTGGGTTCAATGTCACAGTACCGTTTAAAGAAGCAATCATGCCGTTTCTAGAGGAGTTGGACCAATCGGCACGCTCAGCGGGTGCTGTGAATACTGTGGTACGTACACAAACCGGCTGGAAAGGGTACAACACAGACGGTCGTGGCCTTTTAGCATCTATTCCTAATCTATCGCAGTCAACACGAATCTTACTTATTGGAGCGGGGGGAGCTGCCAAGGGAATCGCAGCAGCTCTATCCGATTTACACATTCGTGATGTGACGATTTGCAACCGTACTTTGGAAAAAGCAACGCAACTTGCTAACAAATACAACGCTAAAGTGTTGGATATGTCAGAAGTTCCAGCAAAATTACCAGAGTTCGATTGTGTGATTCAAACAACTACTGTAGGTATGGACAGCGAAGAGTCCCCACTTTCGAATCCGATTTGGACGTCGGAGATGGTGGCTGTTGATATTATTTACTCACCACCACAAACAGAATTTTTGAAACAAGCGAATAGTCAAGGCGCCTTTACAATGAATGGATTAGCCATGCTCATTGGACAAGGGGCGCTTGCTTTTGAATTATGGACAGGTATAAAGCCAGATCAAAAAGAAATAGTACAGACGATTTTTTCGTCCTAAAGGAGATTTATATGTTAACAGGTAAACAAAAACGTTTTTTACGTAGCGAAGCACATCATTTATCACCCATTTTCCAAGTAGGAAAAGGTGGCGTTAATGAACAATTGATTCACAGCGTTCAGGAAGCTCTGGAAGTTCGTGAATTGGTGAAGATTTCTATTCTGCAAAATTGTGAAGATGACAAATATGAAGTGGCGGAGACATTAGCAAATGAAACAGGTGCGCAACTTGTTCAGTTAATTGGACTTACTGTCGTACTTTATAAAGAGTCTCATAAAAATAAAAAACTCATTTTGCCACGCGCTTAATTATGAAAAAAATCGGTATACTTGGGGGCACATTCAATCCGCCGCATATGGGCCACCTATTGATTGCAAACGAAGCAAAACATGCCTTACATCTTGATGAAGTGCATTTTATGCCGGCCGCCCAGTCGCCCTTTAAAAATAAGAATCAACAGGTGACAGACAATCATCGTCTTGAGATGGTCCGTCTGCTATCTGCCTATCTCCCAGATTCCAATGTGGAAACGATAGAGCTGGAGCGTGGTGGACTGTCCTACACGTTTGATACGTTAAAGCAATTGACTGAAATGAACCCGACAACCGAGTATTCGTTTATTATAGGTGCTGATCAAGCTGAAAAGTTAGCTGATTGGTATTGCATTGATGAATTGGTTCATTTAGTAAATGTTGTCGTTGTTCCGAGACCAGGATATACTGTGTCAACACCGTATAAAGTAACGACATTGTCGATTCCGCAATTGGAAGTATCTTCAACAGAGTTAAGAAAAAGACTCGCTCAAGGTGAAACTACTCGCTTTCTATTACCAGAAGACATTGCACGTTATTGTGAAAGGAACGATTTGTATGTGGACGAAAGATGAATGGTTTCCAATAATCCAGAGTCGCATGACAGAAAAACGGTATTTGCATACGTTAGGTGTAGCAGAAACTGCTATGGAACTTGCCAAGATATATGCGGAGGACGTTCAAAAAGCAGAAATCGCTGGACTTCTTCATGATATTTGTAAATATGCCGATAAAGCTTGGATGGCAGATCAAATTAAAGCACATCATTTGGACGCGACTTTACTCGACTTCCATCATGAGCTGTGGCATGGACCTGTGGGGAGTGTAGTGGCACGAGATGAGTTCGGAGTAGAAGACGAAGATATACGAAATGCGATTCACTACCATACATCAGGTCGTGCGGGCATGTCGAAGCTTGAAAAGATTATTTACGTAGCAGATATGATTGAACCGAACCGGAACTACCCAAAAGTTGAAAAACTCCGAGAACTCGGACACAAAGATCTAGAACTCGCGATGCGTTACGGAGTGCGTCACACACTCCAACATTTGATAAAACAAAAGCAAACGGTATATCCTGATTCACTATTTTGTTATAATGCTTGTTGGACATAAGAAAGGGAAGATGAAATGAATTCTGAGAATCTAATGAAATTAACAGCACAAGCTGCTGATGATAAAAAAGCACAAGATATCGTAGTATTAAATATGCAAGGCGTATCGCCAATCGCAGATTACTTTGTCATTTGCCATGCAAACTCAGACCGTCAAGTACAGGCGATCGCAAAAGAAATCAAAGATAAAGCTGAAGAGCAACAGATTCACGTGAAACGCATGGAAGGCTATGATGAAGGCCGCTGGGTTCTTATTGACTTAGGCGATGTTGTCGCACACGTATTCCATCGTGATGAGCGTGACTATTACAATTTAGAACGTTTATGGGGCGATGCACCAATCGAATTCGTCCAATTAGCTGCTGAGTGATGTACGAAAAGTTTGCGAGCGTCTACGATGAATTGATGGCAGACATTCCATACGAAAACTATTTAACTTGGATCTTGCATGAAGCAGGACCTCTACAGGAGAAAACAATTGTTGACCTAGGGTGTGGGACTGGAACGCTTTCCATTCCGCTTGCTCATATGGGAGCAGACGTACATGGAATCGACCTTTCTCAAATGATGATTGAACAAGCGAAAGCAAAGGCCCAAGAAGAACAAGCAGCCGTTCATTTTTTACAAGCTTCGATGGCAGACTTCACAGCAGCACGTCCAGCTGACGTAGTTGTCATTGCTGTGGACTCACTCAACTATCTTGTAGATGAAGAGGAAGTAGTCAAAACGCTTCGAGCCGCTTTTCATGCGCTGCAACCAGGGGGCCATTTGTTTTTTGATGTGCATTCGACTAAAAAAATCGAGGCTTACTTGGACGGCCCATTTATTTATGAAGATGAAGATGTCGCGTATTTATGGAGTACGGAACCAGGTGAAGAAGACCATTCTGTATACCATGACATCACTTTTTTTGTGCGAGCAGAAGATGGGCGCTATGAACGGTTTGAAGAGCATCATTATCAACGCACCTTTGAAATAGAGATGTACAAGCAGTGGATTCATGAATTAGGATTTTCAAACTGTCTAGTGGACGATTCTATTTTTGGAGGAGATCACAAAGGTCTTCGCTATTTTTTCCATGCGACGAAATAAAACTTTCCGTCGATCGGGGTTTGGAGTATGATGGAACTACTCCTACGATTCCCCGATGTATGGGAGGTTTTTTCTATTCAAACAAAACGTCTGCATCGATCGACTGCTTACGTAGTGATCGCTATAACCATTCTTCTAAGTATTCTTCTAGTTGTATTCTTCACGAAACCCTCACAACAGTCACAACTCATGCCTCTTCAAACACACCCAACAGAACCTGAGCAACAAGATGAACCGCAAGAATCACTTTATTTAATCGTCGAAATCAAAGGTGCTATTAAACAACCCGGCGTCTATGAATTACCAAATGGCAGTAGACTTGTTGATTTGATAGTAAAGGCGGGGGGTCTACTCGCTGAGAGTGACAACAAGCAAATCAATCAAGCAGCCTTATTGTCGGATGCTGAATCAATCTACGTACCTGTCATTGGAGAGACGCTGGCAGTGAATGAAGAAGAGGAGAAACTGGTAGAATTAAACACGGCTGAGCTTGCTGAACTTCAAACATTACCTGGGATTGGACCCGCTAAGGCACAGGCGATTCTAGTTTTTCGAGAGCAAACTCCATTTACATCAATTGAAGAGTTAAGTTTAGTGGACGGGATTGGTGACAAGACGCTGGAACGACTTCGCCCCCTCGTTTACGTAAAATGAGTTGACGCACTTCAAAAACTATAGGTACACTGATAACAAAAGGGGGAATCGTAATGGAGCGAATAACGTGGGATCAATTTTTTCTAGCACAGTGTCATTTGTTAGCATTGAGAAGTACATGTACAAGACTAGCTGTTGGTGCGGTTATAGTAAGAGATCGTCGCATCATTGCTGGGGGCTATAACGGGTCTATTTCTGGTGGCGATCACTGTATCGATCAAGGGTGTTATGTGATTGATAACCATTGTGTACGCACGATTCATGCGGAAATGAATGCTTTGTTACAGTGTGCGAAGTATGGGGTCTCAGTCAGTGGGGCTGATTTATATGTGACGCATTTTCCGTGTCTACCGTGTACAAAATCCATTATTCAGTCCGGTATTCACCGCTTGTACTATGCGGCGGATTATAAAAACAACAGCTACGCGATTGAACTACTTGAACAAGCAGGTGTAGAAGTAATACATGTGCCGTTTGATGCGCGGAAGATTGATTTCTTGGCGATGGAAAAAGAGAACTTGACCCGTTCACTTCTCGAAGAGTTAGCTCTACATACTGATCAAGAAAAGATTGATGCATACACGAAGAAAGTGGATGCTTTATTTGCAAAATAACTGGATTTATTGTGCGTTTGCAGCCGTCATTGGCTGCTTCGCCATCTTTTCAAGCATTTGGTTCGTGCTACTAGGAGTAGGTTTAGCTATTTTTTGCTTCTTTCGCATAAGTAAGAGAGCGGCAATTGTTGTCAGTGGTACGCTGTTCCTCTTCATGTGGATGGTCTCAGAAAGACTGCCAGTCGAAACGATTGAAAGTCAGCAGCTTGGAACTGTCACATCTCTATATAAACAACAAGGAGATCGTTTCGCAGCATTTATTAAAGTGCAAGAGGGTCCACTTATTTACGTTTCGTACACTCTTCCAGATGAAGAGACGGCACGAGTTTTCAAAGAGACAAACTGGACAGGAATAGTAGTGGCACTTGAACTTGAACGGCAACCTGAAAGGTTACAGAGTCACCCGTTCGAATTTCAATTTGATGACTATTTACTCTCTAAAGGAGCGCAAGGTGCTTACAAAGCACTTACACTTCAACCGTATTCCCCAACCACCACCCTCACTTGGCAAATGAAGCGAAAGGTTTCCTCCATACGACTTTTCATCCAGCAATCGGTCGTTACCAAAGTACCGGTAGAACTTCAAGACGAAGTGCTAGCTTTAACCATAGGAGACCGCTCTCTCGGAGATCAAGATACCATTCGTCTGTATCAACGCTTAGGTCTTTCTCATCTTTTTGCAATCTCTGGGTTACATATTGCGTTATTGACAGGTGCCCTTTATGGTGTTTTGCTTGCAGCAGGAGTGAGGTTGCGCATGATTTATATTCTGATTTTAAGTTTTCTACCGTTTTATATGGTGTTAGCTGGAGGGGCTCCCTCTGTAATTCGTGCATGTTTCATGGTATTTATAGGAACAGTCTTACTGATGAAAAAAATCAAAGTGACTAGTCCGGATCTTATTTCCTGGGTATTGCTGATCACACTAGCCTATTTTCCATTTTTCGCGCTTCAGCCGGGGTACCAATTATCATTTATCGCTGTATTTAGCTTGATTTATTCAACGAAACTTATGGCGTCTTCGTCTTATTTACTTTCCACATTCTTTACAACTGTCATCTGTCAATTAGCAGTGCTTCCTATCGTACTTTACCATTTTCAACAACTCTCCTTGATTTCGTTCGTAATTAACATACTAGCGATTCCACTCTTTACATTTCTCATTTTGCCCGTCAGTTTTTTTTATGTACTGTGTGCTATTCTTCCAATTAACTTCCTTCCATTCGTTGATTCCTATACGCGCATCCGATCGACTATTCAGCTTGTATTTCAATGGTTTTCTGAACTCCCATTCGTCACATGGACGCCTCCAGCACTTGAAAGTTATTTTCTTATAACTCTAGGCGTCTGCATAATGACATTTTTACTGTGGGAGAGACGAGGTGTGTTAGCTCTACCGTTTATTCTTGTAGTATCAATTGGTTGGCATGTACTCCCGTATTTCAATGACCAGGCAAAACTATCTTTTGTCTATGTTGGGCAGGGGGATAGTACATTTATACAATTACCAAACCGAGACTTTACCCTATTGATCGATGCGGGGGGTAGGGTAGCCTTCGAGAAGGAGCCTTGGCAAGAGCGAGATAGCTACGAAATAGGACGATCTATCGTTTCTCCCTATATTCGGTCATTTGGCGTATCCACCATTGACTTGTTTATTTTGACACACGCGGATGCGGATCATACAGAAGGTGCAGAGGAACTCGTCGAAGATTTTCATGTCCGACAAATCTTAGTGCCTGTTGGAGTACTAGAGTTACCAGAACTCGAGCAGCTAAGACAAAGTGCAGAAGCTAAAAAAGTACCGATTTATGAAATTGAAGAAGCTGTCAGTATACAGATAGGGGATTCTAGGATTTATGTGTTGCCGGTAGAGGGACCTTACAAAGGGAATGACAGTTCACTCGTCACTGTAGTAGAGGTGCTTCATCAAAAAATTGTATTGCCTGGCGATTTGGAAAAGGATGGTGAACAGTGGATGGTAAGTCGGTACGGAGAGTTGCTCATGAATGCCGACTTGTTAAAGCTTGGACATCATGGAAGTAAAACCTCTACAACGCCCGCTTGGCTAGATGTTATAAACCCGAAATATACAGTGGCAAGCGCAGGGAAAGACAATCGATATGGACATCCACATGAAGAGGTTCTTAAAGAATTAGTAGCCCGACAAATTCCGATACGAGGAACGTATGAAGGCGGGACGATAGAAGTAATAATCTCTCGGAAGGGTGTGGAATGGAAGACAAACAAAAAAGACGCCAAGTAATGGCGTCTTGTGTCGTCTTATTGAGCGACGAATTGTACGACTACTGCGATTAAGAACATGGTTGCGAAAAATACAAAAGAGGCCACAAAACCTATTCCTGAGTCAATCGCGTCGTTGCGTTTGGACTGTACGTTGTGTTCAAATTCGTTCATTTAAACCCCTCCTCTGTCTTTTTAAGTATAAACAATCTAGTACAAAAAATCTACATACAATGATGTGAACAATTTTTGTATAATAAAGAAGAAGGAGAGGTGTCTCTCATGATTACAAAACAGTGGCAAGCTCTAAACAAAGAGCCACTTGCGCCTTTTTATGTGATTGTCGGTCAGGAAGGCTATTTACGGGATGAAACAGTCAAACGCATTCAGGCTCGAGTCGATCCGGAAGAATGGTTTGTACTAGATTTAGAGCAACAGTCGATTGAAGATGTGATGCTCGAAACCGATACTATTCCATTTTTTGCAGAAAAAAAGGCAATTATCGTGCATAACCCTCAGTTCTTGAGAGCTGCGGTGAAAGACAAAGAAAAAGAAAAGAAAGACATATTTCCACAAAAACAATTTCTCAATTGGTTAGATCATCCTTCAGAAACTGCAGTCGTCGTGTTCGTTGCGCCATATGAAAAACTAGATGATCGAAAAAAGGTGGTCAAAGAGCTTCGTAAATCAGCAGTTGTCATTGAAGCAAATCCGTTATCGGAAAGTGACCAAAAAAGTTGGGTGCTCTCGCAATTTAGAGCACATGGCAAAGCGCCGACAGATGAATTGATCGATTGGGTAGCTGCTGTTCCGTTATCACTGTCGTTCAAACGTAATGAAATTGCAAAAGCAGCGCTCTACGTTTCAGACTCTGAAGAAGTGACATTTGACGATTATCAACAAGTTGCATCGCCAGTCCTTGAAGACAATGTGTTTGCATTAACAGAAGCATTTTTGCAATCTAATCGTGAGAAGGCGGTAACACTTTACAATGAGTTGTTAAAACAAAAAGAAGAACCACTTAAGCTTGTGGCACTTTTAGCGGGACAATTGCGATTATTGATTCAGGTGGGGTACTTTAAAAAGATGGGCTATCCGAATACGCAAATAGCCGGTCAAGTCAAAGCGCACCCTTACCGCGTCAAACTGATGATGGAACATCCTTTAGTTGAACAAGAAGAACTTCTTGTAGAGAAATTGAAACTGTTAGCAGAAGTAGACATGCAACTAAAATCATCACACATGAAAAAAGAACGAATTTTAGAACTCTACTTATTAGCAAATTAAACAGAAAGAGCTGTCCCCGAATATGGGGACAGCTCTATTTCTGTAGGTGACCAATTGACACAAAAAACTTACGCTTTTTTCATCAATTGAGATTTTTTGCGCGCAGCCGCGTTTTTGTGGATCAAGCCTTTTGAAGCAGCTTTTTCTACAGATTTGATAGCAGCTTTGATTGAATCGTTTTTGTTTTCATCATTATTAGTTACAGCAGTTTCGGCACGCTTAACAGCAGTACGCATAGCTGATTTTGTTTGTGAGTTTTGAGCGTTTGCAGTAGCATTCGTCTTCACACGTTTAATAGCTGATTTAATGTTTGGCATTCCTTTCACCTCCTAGTAAGGATGAGATGATACTTGTTAATTGATTTCAGTTCAATTACAACAAGAATTATTTTAACAAACCTGAACTGATTTTGCAATATTTAAATGCAAAGAATATTTACTTGACACCTGCTCAAACTAAAAATACTTATCAGTACTAGAGTTTTTTAATCAGTGTGTAAAGTTACAAAACTAGATGATAAGACTTCATTCAAGATTTGCACCCTCACGCTTTACTAATTGAACTTGTTAAAATCGAAAATACACCGGAAGAAGTGCGGGCAACTATTGAACAATTAGCGAAAGCACTTGGTGCGCTATAGATTTGCGTATCACTTCGCGCCTGATTCTGCTATAATTTGTTGTAGCTTAATTAGGAGTGGACAAATATGAATAATCAGGAACGATTAAATAGACAAAGCAAGATTCGAAACTTTTCCATCATTGCGCACATCGATCATGGAAAGTCGACACTTGCAGACAGAATTTTAGAAAAAACACAAACAGTTAGTAGCCGTGAGATGAAAAGTCAGCTACTTGACTCCATGGATCTTGAACGTGAGCGCGGAATTACTATCAAGTTAAATGCCGTGCAACTGCAATATAAAGCAAAAGATGGAGAATTCTACACATTCCATTTGATTGATACACCAGGACATGTCGATTTTACGTATGAAGTGTCGCGCAGCCTAGCAGCTTGTGAAGGCGCTATACTAGTTGTCGATGCAGCACAAGGTATCGAAGCACAGACGCTTGCGAATGTGTACCTTGCATTAGATAACGACTTAGAAATCTTACCTGTCATTAATAAAATTGACCTGCCAGCAGCAGACCCAGAGCGTGTACGTGGTGAAGTCGAAGAAGTCATTGGTCTGGATGCGTCAGAAGCCGTACTTGCTTCGGCAAAAGCAGGGATTGGAATCGAAGAGATTTTAGAACAGATCGTCGAAAAAGTTCCTGCACCAACAGGTAATCCAGAAGCGCCCCTGAAAGCGCTGATCTTTGATTCACTATTTGACCCGTACCGCGGTGTTATCTGTTACATTCGAATCGTAGAAGGAACAGTAAAACCGGGAGACAAGATACGCATGATGTCTACGGGTAAAGAGTTTGACGTAGTGGAGACAGGCGTCTTCACACCGAAAGCTATGCAACGTGATGAACTGACAGTAGGAGACGTAGGTTTCTTAACAGCTTCGATGAAAGATGTTGGAGACTCAAGCGTCGGGGATACAATCACGCTTGCAGCTAACCCAGCGACAGAGGCTTTACCGGGTTACCGCAAAATGAATCCAATGGTGTTCTGTGGTCTGTATCCGATTGATAACTCACGCTACAATGATCTGCGTGAAGCACTTGAGAAACTTCAACTAAACGATGCAGCGCTTGAGTTTGAACCAGAAAGCTCTCAAGCACTAGGGTTTGGTTACCGTTGTGGATTCCTTGGGCTTCTGCATATGGAAATCATCCAAGAACGTATCGAGCGAGAATTTAAAATTGATTTAATCACAACAGCTCCTAGTGTTATTTACAATGTCGTGATGACAAACGGAGACTTGTTACGCGTTGACAATCCATCTATGATGCCAGATCCGCAAAAAGTCGACAAGATGGAGGAGCCTTACGTGAAAGCATCTATTATGGTTCCGGAAGATTATGTCGGGGCTGTAATGGAACTGTGCCAACGTAAACGCGGGAACTTCTTGACGATGGATTACTTGTCTTCTGCACGAGTGAACATTTTATATGAAATCCCACTGTCTGAGATTGTCTATGATTTCTTTGACTCGTTAAAATCGAGTACAAAAGGTTATGCATCTTTCGACTATGAATTGATTGGGTATAAAGAATCGAAACTTCAGAAGATGGATATTTTATTGAACGGTGAAAAAGTCGATGCACTGAGCTTCATCGTCCATAAAGACTTTGCCTATGAGCGTGGAAAATTAATTGTTGAGAAATTAAAGAGCTTGATTCCTCGTCAACAATTCGAAGTGCCTGTACAAGCTGCTGTCGGACAAAAGATTGTAGCGCGTTCTACCATTAAATCAATGGGTAAAAACGTACTTGCAAAATGTTATGGTGGAGATATTTCACGTAAACGTAAACTACTAGAGAAACAAAAAGAAGGTAAAAAACGTATGAAACAGGTCGGTTCTGTTGAAGTACCACAAGAAGCATTCATGGCTGTACTAAAGATGGACGAAGACCAGAAAAAATAACAAATGAGGAGGAAGCGACTTTAGCTGTCCTCCTTTTTGATTGATAAGGAAGTTGGTGAACTATGATTCAAGGCATTTATATTCATATCCCATTCTGCCACCAGATTTGTAGTTACTGTGATTT
The DNA here is from genome assembly GCF_041475995.1 of Chryseomicrobium imtechense. NCBI lineage: Bacteria > Bacillati > Bacillota > Bacilli > Caryophanales > Caryophanaceae > Chryseomicrobium > Chryseomicrobium imtechense. The sequence continues at coordinate 166,963 of NZ_JBGOBM010000002.1, forward strand.
CAATAAGTTTTATTTTCATAATCAACCAGTAGATGAGTATTTGACACGACTCGATCAAGAGATGGAACTGTGGGCGCGAAAAACAGATTTGTCAGAAGTACACACGATTTTTCTTGGTGGAGGCACCCCAACATCGCTGAGCTTACGCCAGTTGAGTCGTCTGTTCGATTCCATTTCCAAGCACTTTCCAGTTGATCAAGTATCGGAATTTACATCAGAAGCGAATCCGGATGAGTTGACGTACGACAAAATGGAACTCATGGCCGCGCGAGGAGTAAATCGTTTTAGTATTGGCGTTCAAACCTTTGACCAGCAGTTACTGAAAGTGTTGGGGCGCACTCATTCGACGGAACACGTCGAACGAGTGATCACTCATGCCGAACAGTTAAACTTCCCGTCCATCAGTATGGATTTGATGTACGGTTTGCCAAACCAAACGATGGAACAGTGGGAAGAAGCTCTGACGAAAGCATTTTCTATGCCCATCACACATATCTCTGCTTATTCTCTACTTGTTGAGCCGAAAACAATTTTTTATAATTTACTAGCTAAAGGAAAACTGAAGCTTCCGACACAAGAGCTCGAAGCAGACATGTACGATGTATTGTTGAAGCAAACGGAGAAAGCCGGGTTTGAACAATACGAAATCAGTAATTTTGCAAAAAATAAGCTGTATTCTGAACACAACTCTATTTATTGGCGCAATGAAGAATACTTAGGTCTTGGCGCGGGCGCACACGGGTATGTAGACGGAGTCCGTTATTCCAATCACGGCCCCCTCAAAAAATATATGACACCACTCGAGCTGAATGAATTACCTGTATTGCATCAAAATCTTGTGACCGTTAAAGAATCGATGGAAGAACAAATGTTTTTAGGACTTCGTATGAATCAAGGTGTTCAGTACACGAAATTTGAAGAGAAGTATGGCAAAGATCTTCGCACGGTCTATGCAGAAAAGATTCGTCCTCACGCTGCTAATGGCTTTTTAGAACTGACAGATGAAACACTGCGACTGACAAGAAAAGGTCGATTTATCGGAAATGAGATTTTTCAAGATTTTTTACTCGACTAAATTTATTGACAGGATTTTCAACGTTTGATAACTTTATAGGTGAGTATTAGCACTCTCACAAGACGAGTGCTAACAGGAGTGATCAACATGTTAACGGAAAGACAATTATTAATCTTGCAAGTTACTGTCGATGACTTTATCCAAACTGCTCAACCTGTAGGGTCAAGGCAACTCTCGAAAAAACAAGAGATGCCGTATAGTCCGGCAACCATACGCAATGAGATGGCTGATCTAGAAGAGATGGGGTATTTAGAAAAAACACATACCTCTTCTGGTCGTGTTCCTTCTCAAAAAGGGTACCGCTATTATGTAGACAACATGCTCTCCCCAAATCAACTTAGTACTTCTGAGATCGCCAAGTTGCAATCTGTTTTTGCGGAACGAAGAGTAGAGACAGAGCATGTGATTCGCCGTTCTGCTGAACTTTTAGCGGAACTGACGAACTACACGACGATACTCCTTGGAGAGGATATTCAACGCCACCGCGTTCGCAAGTTTTCAATGGTTCCACTATCCTCTGAAAATGCAGTGGCGATTATTGTCACGGATAATGGGCATGTTCAAAACAAGCTTGTTAGCATTCCTTCGGATGTGAAGATGGAAGACTTGGAGCGAGTCGTGGAAGAGATTAATGCGCGCGTTATTGGTTCGTATCTCTTTGAACTACCGGCTATTTTGCAGCGGGTCATGCATCAATTGATCCATCAATCCAACTCACGTCTCCTTGAAGTGTTTGAAACACTGACAGCAGAAGTGGGCAAAGGGGCTGAAGAGAAAGTCGTATATGGCGGAAAGATGCAGCTTTTTAACCAGCCTGAATTTAGTGACTGGCAAAAAGCGCGAAACTTATTAGAGTTTATGCAGCAGCTAGAAGACCATCCACGCTTAATCGTCCCGAATTCGAGTGGCTTGTCCATTCGAATAGGCTCAGAAAATGAAATGGATGCAATGGAATCTTGCAGTATAGTAACGGCGACCTACTCGTTTGGTGAGCAGCAAAAAGGCCAAATCGCTATTATTGGACCTACCCGTATGGATTACAGACGAGTGATTTCACTTCTCGACTATGTAACGGGCGACATGGCGAAAGAACTGGCTAAGATTTTCAATACAAAATAGAAGGGCTTTGTGATGATGACTGAAGAAAACAAACAGCAACCTGAAGAACAATTGCCAGAGCAACAAGATGTAGTGGAAGAAGAAGTTTCAGAGCAACTAGAAGAGCCAACTGAACTTGAGCTTTTACAAGCAAAACTTGATGAGCAAGAGAATAGTTATCTTCGATTGCGCGCTGATTTTGATAATTATCGCCGCAGAGTTCAAAAAGACACAGAAGCGGCTGCAAAATTCCGTGCCCAGTCTCTTGTCACGGACATCTTACCTGTGCTTGACAACTTTGAACGTGCGATTGATACGGCTCCACAGACAGAAGAAGCCCAGTCGTTCGTTAAAGGTGTAGAAATGGTTTATAGAAGTTTAAAAACTGCTCTTGAAGCAGAAGGTGTTCAAGAAATCGCACCGGATGGACAAGCGTTTGATCCAAACTTCCACCAAGCTGTTATGCAAGAGCCATCTGAAGAACATGAATCCGGTATTGTGATTCAAACACTTCAAAAAGGGTATCAATTGAAAGACCGTGTCATTCGACCTGCAATGGTAAAAGTAAGCGAATAAAAATTGAAAAGTAGTCTAGGAGGAACTTGAACTATGTCTAAAATTATCGGTATTGACTTAGGAACAACAAACTCATGTGTCGCTGTATTAGAAGGCGGCGAACCAAAAGTAATTCCAAATCCAGAAGGAAACCGCACAACACCATCTGTTGTAGCGTTCAAAAACGGTGAGCGTCAAGTCGGAGAAGTGGCAAAACGCCAAGCTATCACAAACCCGAACACAATTGCTTCTGTAAAACGTTTAATGGGAACATCTGAAACAGTTTCAGTTGAAGACAAAAACTATACACCACAAGAAGTTTCTGCAATGATTCTTCAGTACTTAAAATCGTATGCTGAAGAGTATCTTGGTGAAAAAGTAGAAAAAGCGGTTATCACAGTACCTGCATACTTCAACGACGCAGAGCGTCAAGCAACAAAAGACGCTGGTAAAATTGCTGGCTTAGAAGTAGAGCGTATCATCAACGAACCAACTGCGGCAGCACTTGCATACGGTTTAGATAAAATGGACAAAGATGAAAAAATCTTAGTATACGATTTAGGTGGCGGTACATTTGACGTATCGATCCTTGAGCTTGGAGACGGCGTATTTGAAGTACTTGCAACTGCAGGTGACAACCGTCTAGGTGGAGATGATTTCGACCAAATCATCATCGACTTCTTAGTTGCTGAATTCAAAAAAGAAAACGGCATCGACTTATCAAAAGACAAAATGGCAATGCAACGCCTAAAAGACGCAGCTGAAAAAGCGAAAAAAGATCTTTCAGGTGTGACGTCTACACAAATCTCATTACCATTCATTACAGCAGGCGAAGCTGGACCACTTCACCTTGAAGTCACTCTTTCTCGTGCGAAATTTGAAGATATGAGCGCGTCACTTGTAGAACGTACAATGGAGCCTACTCGTCAAGCAATGCGTGATGCAGGTCTTTCTGCAAGCGAAATCGACAAAGTCATCTTAGTGGGTGGTTCTACACGTATCCCTGCTGTACAAGAAGCAATCAAAAAAGAGACAGGCCAAGATCCACACCGTGGCGTTAACCCAGATGAAGTTGTAGCAATGGGTGCTGCAGTTCAAGGTGGAGTACTGACTGGTGATGTTAAAGATGTCGTTCTTCTTGACGTAACGCCATTGTCACTTGGTATTGAAACTATGGGTGGCGTGTTCACGAAGTTGATTGAGCGCAACACAACAATTCCAACGTCGAAATCTCAAACATTCTCTACAGCAGCTGACAACCAACCAGCAGTAGATATTCACGTACTTCAAGGTGAGCGTCCAATGGCTGCGGATAACAAGACACTGGGTCGTTTCCAACTTGCGGACATTCCACCAGCTCCACGTGGTGTGCCACAAATCGAAGTAACATTCGATATCGATAAAAACGGTATCGTAAGCGTAAAAGCAAAAGACCTTGGCACACAAAAAGAACAAACGATTACGATTCAATCAAACACTTCACTATCTGACGAAGAAATCGAGCGTATGGTAAAAGAAGCTGAAGCAAATGCAGAAGCAGATGCGAAGCGTAAAGAAGAAGCAGATCTTAAAAATGAAGCCGATCAGTTAGTGTTCATGACTGAAAAGACATTGAAAGATCTTGAAGATAAAGTGTCAGAAGAAGAGAAGCAAGAAGCTGAAACAGCAAAAGATGCTTTAAAAGCAGCTCTTGAAGCAAATGATTCAGAAGACATCAAAGCAAAACGTGACGCGTTGCAAGAAATCGTTCAAAAGCTTACTATGAAGCTATATGAGCAAGCAGCTGCAGAGCAACAAGCAGCAGAAGGCAACCCAACAGATGATGGTGTTGTTGATGCAGATTTCGAAGAAGTAGACGATAAAAAAGACAAGTAAGAGTTGTCAGGAAAAGTCAAAGGCACCATTGTCTTTGGCTTTTTCCATGTCAGTAAAAACATGATACAATAGGGTAGCTGTTAGGAGAGTGAAACATGGATAAACGAGATTATTATGAGGTGCTCGGCGTTTCAAAGACTGCCTCTCAAGACGAAATAAAAAAAGCATACCGAAAATTATCAAAACAATACCATCCAGATATCAATAAAGAAGATGGTGCAGATGCAAAGTTTAAAGAAATTTCTGAGGCTTATGAAGTATTGAGTGATCAGGAAAAACGCGCACAATACGATCAGTTTGGTCACGCTGGTCCCCAAGGATTCGGTGGATTTAATGGCGGATTCTCTGGTGGAGACGGTTTCGGATTTGAAGATATCTTTAGTTCGTTTTTTGGCGGAGGTGGCGGTGGTCGCAGACGTGATCCGAATGCCCCGCGTAAAGGGAATGACTTACAATACTCGATGACAATTGAGTTTGAAGAGGCTGTTTTCGGAAAAGAAAAAGAAATTGAAGTGTCAAAAGACGAAATTTGTGACACGTGTGACGGTAGTGGTGCAAAACCAGGGACTTCTCCTACAAAATGTACGCAGTGTCAAGGACACGGACAAGTCAATATCACACAAGATACACCGTTTGGCCGTGTGCAGACGAAACGTACTTGCCCTGTGTGTGAAGGAACTGGAAAAGAAATCAAAGACAAATGTACGACATGTTCTGGACGTGGACGCGTTACGAAGCGTAAGAAAATCAAAATCACGATTCCTGCAGGCGTCGATGATGGTCAACAATTACGCGTTTCCGGTCAGGGTGAGCCAGGAGTCAATGGCGGACCAGCGGGCGACTTGTATGTCGTATTCCGTGTAAAACCAGATGCTCGTTTTGAACGTGACGGAGATGACATCTATTACTCACTACCCTTAACATTTGCGCAAGCAGCACTTGGAGACGAAGTGGAAATTCCAACTGTTCAAGGGAAAGTGAAGCTTAAAATTCCTGCTGGTACGCAATCTTCTACGAAGTTCCGTTTAAAAGGAAAAGGCGTAAAGAATGTACACGGTTACGGAGTCGGCGATCAACACGTCATCGTAAAAGTTATTACACCAAAGAAATTGACTGAAAAACAAAAGCAGTTACTGCGTGAATTTGCAGAAATAAGTGGCGACATTCCGGAAGAACAGGGAAGCTCGTTATTTGATAAAATCCGTACGAAAATCAAAGGTGAATAAGGAGTGAATCGCAAGTGAAATGGATGGAATTGTCGGTACTCACGACGAATGAAGCAGTCGAACCTATCAGTAATATTTTGCATGAAGCAGGTGCAAGTGGAGTCGTCATTGAAGATTCTCTTGAACTAGGGAAAGAGCGAGAAGATCAATTTGGGGAGCTCTACGAATTAAATCCACAAGATTTCCCTGCTTCTGGAGTTCGTGTGAAAGCTTATTTGTCGGTGACAAGCTTTATTTATGAAACCGTTGAAGAAATTAAACTTGCGATTGATAATCTCCGCACTTTTGGCATTTCGATTGGAGAAGGCATCGTCACACTACATGAAGTAGACGAAGAAGACTGGGCGACTGCTTGGAAGCAGTATTATCACCCTGTGAAGATTTCAAACCGATTTACAATTGTTCCTACGTGGGAAGATTACCAACCTGTCCAGTCCGATGAGTTGATTATAGAACTCGACCCAGGGATGGCATTCGGAACTGGAACACATCCTACAACAGTCATGTGTTTGCAAGCACTTGAAAAACAAGTTCAGTCAGGACATTCAGTGATTGATGTTGGAACGGGTTCAGGTGTCCTTGCAATTGGTGCCGCTCTTCTTGGTGCAGACCATGTGCACGCACTAGATCTTGATGAGATCGCTGTAAAAGCTGCGACTGAAAATGTTGAGCTGAATAATGTGCAGGACCGCGTACGGACAGTACATGGAAATTTACTAGATTCAGTTGATGCACAAGCAGATGTTGTAGTCGCAAATATTCTGGCTGACATCATCTTGTCCTTCACTGAGGATGCGTATCAGATGGTAAAACCGGGTGGTGTCTATATCACCTCGGGTATCATTGGGGCACGCAAAGAAGATGTTAAACAAGGATTGGTAGATGCAGGATTTACAATTGAAGAAGTGATGATGATGGAAGATTGGGTTGCCATCATTGCACGAAAGCAGTAGGAGGGAACGGCATGCAACGGTATTTTGTCGATTCACTCGACTATCCTACTGCGGTAATTACTGGAGACGATGCCCGTCACATCGCACGTGTGATGCGCATGAAAGAAAACGATCAAGTGATTATCGTGGCAGATAAAAAAGCTTATGTAGCGTCCATTACTTCTTTAGGAGATGAAGGAGTAACTGTGCAGGTACAAGAAGCAGTCGAGCGAGAGGTTGAACTTCCGGTTGATGTGACAATAGCATGCGGTCTTCCTAAAGGGGATAAACTAGACCTAGTCATTCAAAAAGCTACAGAGCTTGGAATGACTGGGTTTATTCCTTTTGAGGCAGACCGCTCGATTGTAAAATGGGAAGCGAAAAAATGGACAAAAAAACAAGAACGATTTGAAAAGATTGCGAAAGAAGCGGCCGAACAAAGTCATCGAACAGTGATTCCGCATGTCCACTCACTGCTTTCGTTCAAAGATCTTGTAAAAGTGTCTGAAACATTTGATGTTGTGTTGATTTGCGATGAAGAAGAAGCGAAAAAATCAGAGCGCATCCGGTTTGCAGACCACATCAAAACGGTGTATGATAATAAGTCGATACTGCTCGTATTTGGACCTGAAGGTGGACTTGCACGCCATGAGGTGGAACGCCTTGTCGAAAACGGTGCATCTGCCGTAACACTGGGTCCTCGCATACTTCGTGCAGAAACAGCTCCATTATATGCACTAGCTGCAATTTCCTATGAATATGAATGAAAGAGGTGGCTACTATGGCTTCAGTAGCATTCCATACGCTCGGATGTAAAGTAAATCATTACGAGACAGAGGCAATTTGGCAACTTTTCAAAGAACAAAACTATGAACGAACAGAGTTTGATAAACAGTCAGACGTGTATGTGATCAATACATGTACGGTAACGAACACGGGGGACAAAAAGAGTCGTCAAGTGATCCGCCGTGCAATTCGACAAAATCCGGATGCTGTCATCTGTGTAACCGGTTGTTATGCACAAACGTCTCCTGCAGAAATCATGGCTATTCCAGGCGTTGATATTGTTGTAGGAACACAAGATCGCAGAAAAATGCTAGATTACATTGAACAATACAAAGTCGAGCGTCAACCGATCAATGCGGTAGGCAATATCATGAAAAATCGTGTGTATGAAGAATTAGATGTCCCGAACTTTACTGATCGTACGCGCGCTTCGCTAAAAATCCAAGAAGGCTGCAACAACTTCTGCACATTCTGTATCATTCCCTGGGCGCGTGGTTTAATTCGTTCACGTGATCCAGAAGAAGTGGTGAATCAAGCAAAACAACTTGTAGCAGCAGGCTATAAAGAAATCGTTTTGACAGGTATCCATACAGGTGGTTACGGAGAAGACTTAAAAGATTACAATTTAGCTCAGCTTCTTCGTGACTTGGAATCACAAGTGACAGGCCTAAAAAGACTTCGCATCAGTTCCATTGAGGCGAGTCAATTAACAGACGAGGTCATTGCAGTTTTGAAAGAATCTAAAATTGTTGTACGCCATTTACATATTCCGATTCAGTCTGGCTCGGATACCGTATTGAAGCGTATGCGTCGTAAATATACGATGGCATTTTTCGCAGACCGTTTAATCGAGTTGCGCAAAGCTTTGCCAGATTTAGCTATCACATCGGACGTTATCGTTGGATTCCCAGGCGAAACAGAAGAAGAGTTTATGGAAACGTACGAATTTATTCGTACACACCGTTTCTCAGAATTGCATGTATTCCCCTACTCTAAACGTACTGGAACACCTGCAGCTCGCATGGACAATCAAGTAGACGAAGACATCAAAAATGAGCGTGTGCATCGCTTGATCACTTTAAACGACCAACTTGCAAAAGAGTATGCGTCGAGCTATGAAGACGAAGTGTTAGAAATCATCCCAGAAGAGCGCTATCAATCAGATACGCCTGGAGACTTCGTTGTCGGGTATACAGATAACTATTTAAAAGTTGTTATTCCTGGAACAGAAGAGCTGATTGGTCAGTTAGTGAAAGTGAAAATCACGAAAGCCGGCTATCCATACAATGAAGGTCAATTTGTTCGTGTTTTAGAAGAAAATTTTGTCGCCCTATAAGACCAAGTAACGCCACTTCCAATTCGGAAGCGGCGTTTTCTTATCATTTGAAATAATCTTCGACTTTTAATGAAATCGAGTTGCGCCTCCTAGAAATCCCGCAAGAAGCCATCGCGGCCCATGAAGCAAAAAACGCTTCACAGTCCACGCTGTCTTCTCGCAACATTTCTGACCAGTCGGCTCCACATCTAAAACTAAAGTTGAGTGGAATGGAGGGGTTGACTCCAGTGGGATTCCAGTCTGACGTGAGATCCCGTAGGAGCATGTGACGAGGAAGCTCACGCAGCGCCCCACGGAAAGCAGCCCCGCAGTGAAACTCAACGTATAGAGTGGCGTTCTCCACATCTAAGTGAAATCGAGTTGCGCCTCCTAGAAATCCCGCAAGAAGCCATCGCGGCCCATGAAGCAAAAAACGCTTCACGGTCCACGCTGTCTTCTCGCAACATTTCTGACCAGTCGGCTCCACATCTAGAACTCTACCTTGCTATTTCCAATTAAATTGCTTATGATGAAGAGGTACGTACAACTCAATTTAAAGGAGTGTCTATTGATGAAAAAATCAACAGCATCATACATTGATCATACATTACTAAAACAAGACGCGACAAAATCTCAAATCGAAGTTCTTTGCCAAGAAGCGGCAAAATACGAATTTGCATCTGTATGTGTAAACCCGACATGGGTTGCATTTGCAGCGGAACTTTTGACAGATAGCCCTGTAAAAGTTTGTACGGTTATCGGATTCCCACTAGGTGCATCAACTACTGATGTAAAGGCATTCGAAACAAAAGATGCCATCGCAAAAGGTGCTACTGAAATCGATATGGTTTTAAACGTAGGTGCATTAAAATCAGGTTTGACAGAAGAAGTACAAAAAGACATCGAAGCAGTTGTTGAAGCAGCTAAAGGCAAAGCAATCGTTAAAGTGATTCTTGAAACATGCCTACTTACGAAAGACGAAATCGTACTAGCTTCTCAACTTTCAAAAAATGCTGGCGCTGACTTTGTGAAAACATCTACAGGATTCTCTACAGGTGGCGCAACTGCAGAAGACGTTGCACTTATGAAGAAAACTGTTGGTGATGACCTTGAAGTTAAAGCATCAGGCGGCGTTCGTAGTATCGAAGATTTCAATACAATGGTGGAAGCTGGAGCGACTCGTATTGGAGCAAGTTCTGGTGTGTTAATTATGGAAGGTAAAAAGAGCGATTCTGATTACTAATATTTTGTAGCACTAGTTGACGTTTCTTGCTGGATACGCTATAATTTTTAGGTAACATAACTTTGTTGTTATGTGCTTTGATGTGTGTTCGGAGGGAGGGAAAGAGAGATGTCAAAAACTGTCGTTCGCAAAAACGAATCGCTTGAGGATGCTCTTCGACGCTTCAAACGTACTGTTTCTAAAAGCGGTACTATTCAAGAGGTACGAAAGCGCGAGTTTTATGAAAAACCAAGCGTAAAACGTAAAAAGAAATCAGAAGCTGCGCGTAAACGTAAGTGGTAATCTTCCCGATGCATCCCTGCGTTACTAACACTTGATGATTAAATCGAACACAAACCCGCAAGTTCCTTTTGGAGCTTGCGGGTTTTTAATTTTGCACTAGGTGCCTGTCACCATTTTCCACTTCTTGGCAGGGAATCCCTCCACCCAGGCCGCCATTTCCTGGGAGGATTTCCCCGAGCCTCCCCACGTAAGCTGAAAGGAGAGCACTTTCATCTTCGTTACCGGGTCTCGGGAAAATCCTGATGACCCGGGAAATGACGACCTAGCTTCCGGGATTTCTCAATTAATCCATTTAACTGTTTGAAAATTTGGGCGTTGATCTTGAAATAGTTTCCATAATATGACTTCGGTAGAACAAATTTGTTTTGGGTAGAATAAATTGTAGTTTCGGTAGAATAAATTGTAGTTTCGGTAGAATAAATCCTCAATTCATCCGATGAACGAGCGCTCAGCTTCATTCGATTCTTCTTAGAGGCGATATTTTACAATGAAACCCCTTATTTCTACTACTTAGTTTGAGTGTAGTGGAGGTGCGACTTGGTTCATTTAGTGGCTTGATTCAATCGACAAGAGAAGGTAGTGAGTTCTTGGGGTGACGGTCTATTAATCTAAATGGAATCGAGTTGCACCTCCTAGAAATCCCGCAAGATGCCATCGCATGCCATGAAGCAAAGAGCGCTTCACGGGCTCCGCTGTCATCTTGCACAATTTCTGAACAGTCGGCTCCACATCTAATTACAGTGGAGGCGAGAAGTGCAAGCTTCTCGTATGCCAAGAGGAGGCTTCGGTATGCTCCCCCTAGAACTCACTACCGTAACGCCAGAGATTGATTCTACTAAACTATCTAAAACGGCGTTATCCAAGACCAAAGACACATTTCTGCCTCAACTCATATAATTTCCGGCTAATACAATCAAAAAACATGCATGCGTATGAAACTTTTCGGTATGATAATCGTAGAAGCAGGTAGACAGATCGAGAAAGTGGGGTGAAAAGGTGAAAAAATTGCGAATTGTATGGGTCCTCTCACTTTTACTTGGACTCCTCTTGCCACTTTTTTCCGTTGCTGCTCAAAATGAAACCGTTTACCGTATTCCATTAGATGATGTCGTAGAAAAGGCGCTATACACATTTCTAGCACAATCTATTGAAGAAGCGGAAGAAGCTAACGCAGAAGCTATTATTATTGAAATGAATACGCCCGGTGGACTTGTAGACGAAGCAGAAAATATTGCAAAGCTAATGGCTGATACCGAGGACATTCCAATTTATCTCTTTATCAATAACCGAGCATTATCTGCCGGAGCATTCTTAGCGCTTTACGCAGAAGAGATTTACATGTCACCGAATGCTACAATGGGAGCAGCGGCTGTCATTGATCAAACTGGAAATGCTGCTGATGAAAAAGCGCGCAGTGCCTGGGCAGCTTCCATGCGAAACGCCGCGGAATACTCTGGACGTAATCCTGTCTATGCACTGGCTATGGTGGATGAGTCTTTAGAGATTCCGGAACTTGGTGTGGATGCCGGAGAACTTCTGACTCTATCAGCAAGTGAAGCTTTAGAGGTTGGGTATGCAGAAGGTATTGTCAATTCATTAGATGAAGTATTAGATGCAGTTGGTCTCGCAGATGCAGAGGTCGTCTCAGTAGAAGAATCTTTCTTGGTCAAACTAGCCCGATTCGTTACAAACCCGATTGTTGTTCCAATTTTGCTCTCCATCGGAAGTCTAGGACTAGTGCTTGAACTCTACTCGCCAGGATTTGGTCTGCCAGGAATTGCGGGCTTGAGTGCTTTAATGCTGTTTTTCTACGGGCACATGATTGCTGGGCTTGCGGGGTATGAAGCGATGCTTTTATTTGCTCTAGGCGTCATCTTGTTGATTGCAGAGATTTTCCTCCCCTTTGGTATCAGTGGTGTACTTGGAGGGATAGCGATCATCGGAAGCCTTTATTTAGCAGGGGCAGATATGACACAAATTAGTATCTCAATTTTAATTGCACTTGGAGTTGCGATTATAGGAATGGTGATCATTATGAAGTTTTTTGGAAGAAGATTAAAATTGTTTAATAAAATAATTTTAAGTGACTCAACGTCTACGGAGAGAGGGTATGTCTCGTCTATAGAACGAAGAGAATTAGTTGGATCTACAGCAGACACCTTAACACCACTTCGTCCATCTGGTACTATTGTTATTGGTGATGAGCGATTGGATGCGGTTTCTGAAGGGAATTTTATTGACCGCAACAAAAAAGTAATCATCCGAAAAGTAGAAGGATCACGAATAGTAGTTCGTGAACTGAAAGAGGAGGAAATGTAATGATAGAAAGCTTTGGAATTGTAGGCTTGGTAGCAGCGATTGTTATCGTATTTTTATTCCTTGCCGTATTTTTCACTTTCGTACCTGTCACGTTATGGATTTCCGCACTAGCTGCAGGCGTACGAATCAGTATTTTCACACTAATCGGGATGCGTTTACGTCGCGTTATTCCAAACCGAATTGTTAATCCGTTAATTAAAGCACATAAAGCGGGTCTTGACGTTCAGATCAACCAACTAGAGAGTCACTACCTTGCGGGTGGTAATGTTGACCGCGTAGTAAATGCTCTAATTGCAGCACACCGTGCAAACATTGAGTTATCATTTGAACGAGCTGCAGCAATTGACTTAGCAGGTCGTGATGTATTAGAAGCAGTACAGATGTCTGTTAATCCAAAAGTAATTGAAACGCCATTTATCGCGGGTGTTGCGATGGACGGGATTGAAGTAAAAGCGAAAGCGCGAATTACAGTTCGTGCAAACATCGACCGTCTTGTCGGGGGTGCTGGTGAGGAAACAATCGTTGCTCGTGTTGGTGAGGGGATTGTAAGTACTATTGGTTCTTCAGAAAATCACAAAAAAGTACTTGAAAACCCAGATATGATTTCTCAAACCGTACTATCTAAAGGTCTTGATTCAGGTACAGCATTTGAAATTCTATCGATTGATATCGCGGACGTTGATATCGGCAAAAACATCGGTGCTGAACTACAAACAGAGCAAGCTGAAGCAGATAAGAAAATTGCACAAGCTAAAGCCGAAGAGCGTCGTGCAATGGCCGTAGCTACAGAGCAAGAGATGAAAGCTCGCGTAGAAGAAATGCGCGCGAAAGTTGTTGAAGCGGAATCACAAGTTCCACTTGCAATGGCAGACGCTTTAAAAGATGGAAACATCGGTGTGATGGATTACATGAACTACAAGAATATCCAAGCCGATACATCCATGCGTGATTCTATCAGCAAAGTTGGAAAAGATGATAGCAAAGACAATCCGACAAACTCGTAAGTTCGAGTAGAAGGGAGGAGCGGACATGGAAGGATTATTGCTAATTGTCTTGTCGCTAATTATCAGTTCGTTTTTTGGCAGCAAGAAAAAAGCAAGTCAAGAAACTCCACCTCCAGTGAGACAAAAAGAACCAACTCAAACATCGCAACCGGCTCAAACTAGACAAGCGAGTCAACAACAACCTGCTCGCCCTCGTTCTTTAAAAGAATTAGAGGACTGGACGAGACAGATGCTTGAGCAGAATGAAGAAAAGATTCCTCCCAAAGTGAAGGAAGTTGTGAAGCAGGCCGAAACTGAAGTTCGAGAACGATCTTCTCAAAGTCGGCCTCAAACGATTCGACCTGAGCGGGTCGCTAAAGTAGATCCAGTCATTGCAGCTGGTGAAATCGGTCAATCACGTCCTGGTCGTTTGTCTGCTCACAATAAACCAAAAGAACAACCAATGAAGGAAATACCGGTAAAAAAGCTGATTGATTCAAAAGAACAATTGGCACAGGCCATTGTTCTATCAGAAGTGCTTGCACCACCAATTTCAAAAAGACGCTAGTCTGAACACCTGCTCTCTTACATAGTCATATGTAAGAGAGGGGTGTTTTTTTGTTGAATCCTCACTATGTAGAAATGAGTCTATCCTTGTATCTCCTTATCAAATCAACCGTTCAACTTCAAGTGGTATCTGCACCGAACCTTGTAGAACCTCATGCCTGGCCGGAAGGTGAAGTGTTTGGTGCGAACTACAATGTTCAAGTGGAGCGTGTTTATTTAGTGGAAGGCGAGGCTCTTGTCGTAAGAAAAGATGTTGTCAAGAAGGGCACTGTTCTTGCACGGCCCAATTCAGGTGGGAAGCTAGAAAAGGGCAAGATTTATGGAACGTTTTGGAGAGAACTAGAGTTTGAGGCCACCACTACGAAAAAGAATTTCAAGCTTGAATCGAGTCACATTACTGAGCTTTTGAGACAGTTTGTTTCGGAGAGTGATGAAGATGTGAAAATACTCGGTGTAAAGGTTTTACATTTGCAAAATAATAATGGTAAAGTAAGAGGTAAGGTACTAGTCAACTTACATGGCAACATCGCGAAAACGGAGTACCTTAAGGAGATAGTAAATGACTGAAGAAAAACTCGAAATCAAAGTGAATGACCCTGCAGAAGCGGCGCAGCTTCATGGTAATGGGGATAAAAACTTTGCGCTTATTGAAGAAAACTTTTCGGTCCAGCTAATCGCGCGTGGCGACACGTTTTTAATTGTTGGCGAGGAAGAAGCTGTTAAAAAGGCGCATAGTGTAGTGAACGCTTTACTAGAATTGATTCGTAAAGGTATTCAAGTAAATGAGCGTGACGTGGTTGCTGCTCTTGAAATGGCAAACGCAGGAACAATGGATTATTTTGTTCGCCTTTACGAGGAAGAGATTGCTCGTACTGTAAAAGGAAAAGTTATTCGAGCAAAATCAATCGGTCAAAGAGCCTATGTCAAAGGCATTAAGAATTTTGATTTGACGTTTGGAATCGGACCAGCTGGAACAGGGAAAACCTATCTAGCTGTTGTAATGGCTTCGCAAGCTCTTAAAAACGGACATGTCAAGCGTATCATTTTAACTCGTCCAGCCGTAGAAGCCGGCGAAAGTTTAGGCTTCTTGCCAGGCGATTTAAAAGAAAAAGTAGATCCGTATCTACGTCCACTTTATGATGCACTTCATGATGTCATAGGAGCAGAACAAACCGAACGCCTTATTGAACGTGGTGTTATTGAAATCGCACCTTTAGCCTATATGCGTGGTAGAACATTAGATGATGCGTTTGTCATATTAGATGAAGCACAGAATACGACACCTGCCCAAATGAAAATGTTTTTAACACGCCTAGGGTTTGGCTCTAAAATGGTCATCACGGGTGATAAGACACAAATTGACCTTCCGAAAAATACGAAATCGGGTCTAATGATTGCAGAATCAATGTTGAAAACAGTAAAAGGGATTGATTTCCATTATTTAGAGCAAGGGGACGTTGTACGTCATCCATTGGTCGCAAAAATAATACAAGCGTATGAAGAAGGGCAGTAGTCGGTTTCGACTACTGCTTTTTACATGGTATACTTATGGAAGATGGAGGGGTGCTTGTGAACCGGATTCTTTCTTTTTTACAAACCGTACATGATAAAAAAGGTGTTTTTGCATCTGTAACATTAGTGATGGCAGTAGTATTGTTTGTCTTGCTCTCATTTATAACGAATGAAAATACATATACAATCGAGCGTTTCCAATTGTCTCCTGAAACGATTCGTTCCACCAAAACGGTGGAAGATCCTTTAAAAACTGAACAGGATCGACTAGCTGCTCGAGAGTCAGTTGATCCAGTTTATGTGTTTCAAGAAGAAGCTAGCGATAACCAAGCCGCATGGACTTCTTCTGTGTTTGAAACAATCTTAGTGGTGAAGCAAGAAGCACTGTCTGAAGATAGTGAACAACCACCCGTTCAACAACTAAAAGTAGAATTAGAAGCGTTATCAAACGAACTTGTTGAACGACTGAGTGATGAAGAACTATCCATATTACTGAACCAACCTGCATCGACTCTTACAACCGCAGAAGAGGTTGTAACCGATGAAGTGGCTACAGCGCTAAATCAACCTATTCGTGGTCCTCAATTAACTGTAGCACGAGAAGAAGCCGCATCTCGTCTACTAGAACGTTTGCCATTTCCAACTAACTTTGAAACAATTCTCACAAAAATCATGGCTGTTGCGATCATTGAAACAGAATTTTTAGATGAAGAATTGACTGAACAACGTATTCAACAAGCTGTCAATGCAGTAGAACCTACAAGAATTTTACAAGGACAACTACTGGTGCAACAAGGCCAGTATGTCGACCGTGAAATTTATCGCCAACTTGAATTGACTGGAATGATTGAAGATACTGTCCAATACAAATCTTACTTTGGTCTAGCTGTGTTAATTTTCTTAGCGGTAGCTATGGTATACTGCGCTATCCATTTAACAAAAGCTACGCGTAAAACACGACTCACTTGGTTGACGGTGGCACTTGTTGTGATACTTGTTGCATCAATCTTAATGGTATTGACCTCTATGATTGATGATAATTTCACAATCTCACTTGCATTTTTATTTCCAACAGGATTTGTTGCCATGACAGTTTATCTGTTGACGAGCGAACGCCTTGCCTATATTTCACTAATCGCAAATGCGTTACTGTCAGGATATATTTTCAGAGAAGACTTCACGACTTTTTTACAAACCGATGTAGCACTTTATACATTGATTGGTGGTCTTTCAGGTATATTCGCCTTTAAGTTCCTATCAGGAAGTGCTCCAATATTAAAAGCAAGTGGTATAGTTGCGGCAACGAATGCTCTCTTTATGCTTGCTTATTTGTTACTCTCAACAAGCGCATTGACTTTAAATTATTCATTACTTTCATTAGGTCTCGCACTATTATCAGGTTTAATTTCCGGAGCGTTCACATTTGGTACATTGCCGTTCTTTGAATCAGCTTTTGGCATTTTGTCTACAATGAAATTATTCGAACTTGCGAATCCTGGGCATCCACTTCTAAAAAAGTTGTTAATGGAAACGCCGGGTACTTACCATCACAGTGTTATGGTCGCAAACCTTTCGGAAGCAGCTTGCGAAGCAATCGGAGCA
The DNA here is from genome assembly GCF_041475995.1 of Chryseomicrobium imtechense. Taxonomy (NCBI): domain Bacteria; kingdom Bacillati; phylum Bacillota; class Bacilli; order Caryophanales; family Caryophanaceae; genus Chryseomicrobium; species Chryseomicrobium imtechense. The sequence goes on from NZ_JBGOBM010000002.1 coordinate 184,333, forward strand.
AATGGTCTGTTTGCGCGTGTAGCTTGTTATTATCATGATATTGGCAAGACAAGAAGACCTGGGTTTTTCATTGAAAATCAAACCAATGGGTATAACCCCCACGACAGTCTCCCGCCAGAAACTAGTGCCTCAATAATTCGTGAACACACGACAGATGGGGCAGCCTTATTGATGCAAAACCGAATACCTAAGGCAATCGTAGACGTTGCACTTCAACATCATGGGACAACATGTATTAAATTCTTTTATCATAAAGCTAAGCAACACGACGAGACATGTATAGAAGCGGATTTCCGCTATGAAGGACCAAAACCTCAAACAAAAGAAGCAGCTGTTATTTCGATAGCTGACAGTGTAGAAGCAGCAGTTCGTTCTATGAAACAACCCGATAGTGAAAAGATAATGAAACTTGTTGATTCGATTATCAAGAATCGTGTGAATGATGGGCAATTCGATGAATGTGATATTTCAATGAAAGACTTACAAATTGTAAAACAAAGTATATGTACAACATTAAAAGGGTTTTATCATGAGCGTATTCAATATCCAGAGGAGGACAAAAAATGATTGTCGATTTTCAAAATGAGCAAAATGCGGCGGATGAAAAGACGTTGCAGTTAGTGGAAGATGTATTGCTATTTATTGCAGATAAAGAATCCGTTGCTCAAGATGCCGAACTCTCTGTGTCCTTTGTGACCAATGAAGAGATTCAAGAGATCAATAAAACTTACAGGGGCAAAGATGCAGTGACAGACGTCATCTCATTTGCGATGCAAGAGCAAGGGGATGGGGAAATCCAGATTATTGGCGAAGAACCAATCCTTCTAGGTGACATCATTATCTCAGTAGATCGTGGCAGAGAGCAAGCTATCGAGTATGGCCACAGTTTTGAACGAGAGCTAGCATTTTTAGCAGCTCATGGACTTTTGCATTTACTTGGATATGACCATATGACAGAACAAGACGAACGTGAGATGTTTGCCAAACAAGAACACTATTTAACTGAGTTCGGCTTACCTCGCACAACTGAGTAAGCGTATGCGACGTGAAGTAAAGTCATTCCAAAATGCATGGCAAGGGATTTTTCGTGCAACCAAGTTGGAGCGTCACTTAAAGTTTCATATTGTAGCGGCTATCGGAACGATTGCTGGTGCTTTCATTCTTCAGTTTTCCGCTTTAGAGTGGGTGGTCCTTGTCCTGACCATAAGTGGAATGATTGCACTAGAGTTGGTCAACACTGCAGTTGAGCGTTTAGTTGATTTCGTGCAGCCTGAATGGGATGAGAGGGCAGGACAGATAAAAGACATTGCGGCAGGCGCATGTCTCATTTATGCGTGCGGTGCACTAGCAATTGGGTGTATACTATACATTCCAAAACTAATTGAAGTGATCAGTTAGAGAGGAATGAACGGAGGAATTTTTTAGTATGGAATCAAAATTTAAATCAGGCTTTATCTCGATCATTGGTCGACCAAACGTAGGAAAGTCGACATTCTTAAATCGAGTCATCGGTCAAAAGATCGCTATCATGAGTGACAAACCACAGACAACTCGCAATAAAGTGCAAGGTGTTTTGACACAAGATACGAGCCAAATGATCTTTATTGATACACCAGGTATGCACAAACCTAAGCATAAACTGGGTGATTTTATGATGAAAGTTGCAAAGAACACGATGAAAGAAGTAGACGTCATCATGTTCATGGTCAATGCAACTGAGCCCATTGGATCTGGGGACAAAATGATTATGGAACTACTAGAAGGTAATCAAACACCTGTATTTTTAGTGATTAATAAAATTGACGAAGTACATCCAGATGAACTATTTGGAATCATTGATTCTTATAAAAATGAATACAAATTTGCGGAAATCGTACCCATCTCAGCACTGCAAGGAAACAATATAGATCGTCTACTGTCTACAATCGAAAGCTACTTACCGGAAGGACCTCAGTATTATCCAGCTGATCAAGTAACTGACCACCCAGAACGTTTTATTATTTCGGAATTGATTCGTGAGAAAGTATTGCATGTAACACGTGAAGAAATTCCTCATTCAATCGCAGTTGTCATCGAGCAGATACGAAAAGAAGAGGGGAAAGAATTAATCAATGTCTCTGCAACGATTGTAGTAGAACGAGATTCTCAAAAAGGAATCGTCATCGGTAAACGAGGAGCGCTTCTTAAAGACATCGGAACAAAAGCGCGTCAAGACATTGAAATGCTTCTTGGTTCAAAAGTATTTTTAGAGCTTTGGGTAAAAGTTCAAAAAGACTGGCGCAATAAGTCTAATCAATTGCGCGATTACGGTTTCCGTGACGATGAGTATTAAGAGGGAGGCCTCACCATGCTGACAAAAGTAGAGGGATATGTGCTACGAGCGATTCCTTACGGAGAGAACAATAAAATTATAACTATTCTCACCGAAGAACTTGGGAAGCGAACAGCCATGGCGCGTGGAGCTAAAAAGCCGGCAAGTCGATTTTCTGCTGTCACGCAGCCCTTTACACATGGTCACTTTTTACTTCAACAGGGAAAAGGAATGGGGACCCTGCAACAAGCAGAAATTATTCAGTCGATGCGTCATATCCGTGAGGATTTTTTAAAGACAGCGTATGCGAGTGTTATAACAGAGCTTGTTGATAAACTGACAGAACAAGATGTAGCCTCGAGTGGCATTTATCAGCTTCTTCATCAAGCAATGCAAGCCATTGAAGAAGAACAAGATCCAGAAGCTATTTTATTGTTCGTGGAATGGAAGATGTTACCGGTCGCTGGAATTCGACCCTTCTTAGATGGTTGTGCAAATTGCGGGTCAAAAGAAGGGGAGTTTGCATTTTCTTTTCAACAGATCGGATTTTTGTGCCATAGATGTTTTCACATAGACCCTTACATCATTCGATTGACACCTGTGCAAGTTCGCTTGATTCGAACATTTATGTTCACGTCACTCGAAGAAGTGAACTCCATTCAACTGAAAAAAGAAACGAAGCAATTCATGCGAAAGATTGTTTCAACAATTTACGAGGAACAAGTGGGCATCCATTTGAAGTCACGGAAATTTTTAACGCAAATCGAACGCAATCCTTTGCTGTTTGCAGACGAAAAAAAGGACGTCCCTGAAGACTAGGGACGTCCTTTATCTATTAAAATTCTAAGTGTTTTTCAATGTACGCTTTCACGTCTGCGACTTTCATACGTGTTTGTTCCATTGAATCACGGTGACGCACTGTCACTTGTCCATCTTCTTGTGAATCAAAGTCATACGTGATACAGAACGGTGTGCCAATTTCATCCTGGCGACGGTAGCGTTTCCCAATGGATTGCGACTCATCGTAGTCCACCATGAAATGTTTGCTAAGTTCAGCAAATAATTCACCTGCAGGTTCGCTCAATTTCTTCGAAAGTGGAAGAATTGCTGCTTTGAACGGAGCAAGAGCTGGGTGGAAGCGCATCACATTTCGTGTGTCGTCACCTTCTAATTGTTCTTCTTCATACGCATTGATCAAGAAAGCAAGTGTTACGCGGTCTGCACCAAGAGAAGGCTCGATCACATAAGGGACGTAACGTTCGTTTGTTAAAGGATCAATGTATGTGAAGTCTTCGTTTGAGTGTTCCATATGTTGCTTCAAATCGAAGTCTGTACGGTCTGCAATTCCCCAAAGCTCGCCCCATCCAAATGGGAATTTGTATTCGATATCGACTGTTGCATTTGAGTAATGCGACAACTCATCTTGATCGTGCTCACGCAAACGAATCGTATCTTCTTTCATCCCTAGGTTTAGTAACCAATCTTTACAGAAGTCACGCCAGAATGCGTACCACTCTAGGTCTTCCCCTGGTTTGCAGAAGAATTCAAGCTCCATTTGTTCGAATTCACGTGTACGGAATGTAAAGTTACCCGGTGTAATTTCATTGCGGAAACTTTTTCCGATTTGACCAATCCCAAACGGCACTTTTTTACGCATAGAGCGCTGTACATTTTTGAAATTGACGAAAATACCTTGTGCCGTTTCAGGACGTAAGAAAATTTCGTTCGTAGAGCTTTCCGTAACACCTTGGAATGTCTTGAACATCAAGTTGAACTGACGAATATCTGTGTAGTCGAACTTCCCACAAGTCGGGCAGACAATGTTGTGCTCATCGATTAATTTCTTCATGTCATCAAAGGATAGACCGTCGACAACCATTTCGATTCCTTTTGCGTCAAGTGCGTCTTCAATGATCTTGTCTGCACGATGACGTGATTTACAGGCTTTACAATCAATCATCGGATCATTAAAGTTTCCGATATGTCCAGAAGCCACCCACGTTTTTGGGTTCATTAAAATCGCTGCGTCAATTCCGACATTCGTTGGCGATTCTTGAATAAACTTTTTCCACCATGCTTTTTTAATATTGTTTTTCAGTTCGATTCCTAGTGGGCCGTAATCCCATGTGTTCGCTAAACCACCATAGATTTCAGAGCCAGGAAAGACAAATCCACGTTGCTTGGCAATGCTTACAATCGTCTCCATGTTCATCGCTATTCCTCCTTAAGTATTGGACAAAGAAAAACGACCCGCCCACGGGCCTATTGCCCGAGGACGAGTCGTTAAACCCGCGGTTCCACCTCGATTGACTGAAACTAGTCAGTCCTCTTTGTCCGGATAAGACTCCTGGATGCCGTTTCATACCATGCAGGCTTTCACTATTTCCTGCTCGCTTTAGGCGGTACTACTTATTGTCCACTCAACGTCTCTATTTGAATAAAATTAGTATAGCATGAGCAAGTTTACTTCGCAATCACTCCTTATGTGCGCTATAATTAGACTGAAATTTTGATGAACTTTGAGGCGGTGGAAACAATCGAACTCAATAAACGACAAGTAGAGATCCTCGATATTGTTAAAGAGAATGGACCGATCACAGGTGAACAGATTGCGGACCGACTTAGTCTAACGCGCTCGACACTTCGCCCGGATTTAGCCATACTGACAATGGCAGGCTATCTTGATGCACGACCTCGTGTCGGTTATTTTTATTCTGGAAAAAAATCTGGACAGGCAATTTCTGAAACGATGACCAAGTGGAAGGTCAAAGATTTTCAATCTGTCCCGGTTGTCATACAAGAACATATCTCCGTTTACGACGCAATTTGTCAGCTCTTCTTAGAGGATGTTGGCTCGATGTTCGTTGTGAACAAAGCGGCAATTTTAACAGGTGTAGTGTCGCGCAAAGACTTGCTCCGCATATCTATAGGGAACCAAGACCTGACGAAGATGCCGGTGCATATGATGATGACGCGGATGCCAAATATAACGGTCTGCCAAAAAGAGGATCCGCTGTTAAGTGCCGCTCAACTCTTAATGGATCGACAAATCGATGCATTGCCGGTCGTCAGAAAACAAGAAGATGGGTTTGAAGTTGTGGGCCGTGTAACGAAGACGACAATCACTCGCGCATTTTTAGCGCTTGCAGATGAACACGACATTTAAGGAGAGTGGCTGCATGCACATTTTTATTATTTCAGATTCAATCGGAGAAACTGGAGAGCTCGTAGCGAAAGCAGCGCTCAGCCAATTCGAAGAAGTGTATCATAAAGCAAAAATTAAACGCTTTACCCATATTGATTCTCTTGAGCATATTCAAGAAATAGTGACGCTTGCAAAGTCACATCGTGCAATTATCATCTACACACTCGTGCGGGACGACATGAAAGATCAAGTGGCATCCCTATCTGAGCAGTCAGGTGTCGAAGCAATTGATCTGATGGGACCTGTTATCACAAAGTTTGAAAAAGTCATCGGTTCACAAGCGATGCAAGAACCAGGTCTTGTTCGCCGCTTAGATGAAGATTACTTCGCAAAAATCGAAGCGGTAGAGTTTGCTGTCAAATATGATGATGGACGAGATCCAAGAGGTCTTTTGCAAGCTGATATCGTCTTAGTAGGGGTTTCTCGCACATCCAAGACGCCTCTATCGCAATATTTGGCGAACAAACGATGGAAAGTTGCGAATGTACCCTTGGTTCCAGAAGTGGAGCCGCCAGAAGAACTCTATGAGATCGACCCGGCAAAATGTTTTGGCTTAGTAATCAATCCTGAAAAATTGAATTCTATTAGGCGGGAGCGGCTCAAGGCAATTGGCTTGAGTGACGAGGCAAACTACGCTAAAATAGAGAGAATACAAGAAGAGCTTGACCACTTCCACTCAGTCGTTTCTAAAATTCAGTGTGAAGTTATTGATGTTACGAATCGCGCAGTCGAAGAAACGGCAAACATTATCATATCCAAAAGACAAGATTCACTAAAAAATTGCACACGTACTTAAAAAAATCCGGGCGACCATCGTCCGGATTTTGTCACGGTATACGTTTCAAAATCAAATTATTCCATAGCGATTGACCCCGATTTAGTTTATAATAATTCTTTGTGATTAGAATTTAACTAGTTTTAAAGAATTAATGTCGATTTTTGAAGGATTTTCGTTATCACTTGTAGAATAACGATAGAGTAAGCAAAGAGTAGGTGAACCAAAATGGCTAAGCATGTGGATGATGAAGTGATTGAACAAGTCCGGTCATCCGTCGATATTGTGGATGTTGTTGGGGAATATGTTCAATTGACAAAACGTGGACGAAACTATTTCGGACTGTGCCCATTTCATGGTGAACAAACACCTTCTTTTTCTGTAGCACAAGAAAAACAAATTTTTCATTGTTTTGGGTGTGGTGCGGGTGGAAATGTCATCACCTTCTTAATGGATATCGAGGGATTGAGCTTTCAACAAACGATTAATCGCTTAGCTGAACGTGTCGGAATCGATGTTCAAATTGAGGACAGTGGAACTGCTCGAGAACCTGTTAAAAACTCTGCTCATGAGAAGTGGAAAGCAGCCCACACATTCGCTGCATCTTATTATCATCACCTTTTACTTAATACGGTGGAAGGTGAACAAGCTTTAGCCTATTTACATGAGCGTGGAATCGATGAAGAGACCATCAAGAAGTTTCAAATCGGTTGGAGTTTGCCAGGGTGGGACAATCTTTCATCACTGCTTAAACAAAGAGACTATGATCTTGCTGATATGGAGGCTTGTGGACTCGTCGTTCGTCAAGAGCAGAACGAGCGGTACTTTGATCGTTTCCGTGGACGTATTATGTTTCCTATTATGGATGAAAAAGGTCAAGTCATTGCGTTTTCTGGACGTATTTTGAATTCGGATGCTGATGAAGCCAAGTATTTAAATAGTCCAGAAAGTGAGCTGTTCCAAAAAAATGATGTGCTTTACAATTTGCACAATGCCCGAATGTCGATTCGACTTAAGAAACAAGTCATCTTAGCGGAGGGGTTTCTTGATGTCATCGCATTCACACGATCGGGTATCGATCATGTTGTCGGAACAATGGGAACAGCACTCACTCAAAATCACATCACACGTTTGAAACGTTTGTCGACAAATTTCGTCTTTTGTTTTGACGGTGATAAAGCGGGGTTTGAAGCGACAAGAAAAGCATTTGCGGCTACGGAAGCTAAACAAGTCCAGCGCACCGCAATCGTTTTACCTGATCAAAAAGATCCCGATGATTTTGTTCGAACAAATGGCAAGGATGCACTCACTAAAATCGTTGAAGAAAAGGGTCTATCAGAAATGGCATTTACAATGCTTTATTTCAGAAAAGGACTCAACTTTCAAAATGATACGGATGTACTTCGCTACACAGAAAATGTGTTAGAAGCTCTTGCCAAGTTTTCATCACCCATTGAACAATCGTATTATACAAAGCAATTAGCGAACGAAGTTGGAATTGACCAATCCGTCATTGAACAACAACTTCGAAAATTGCTCGCAAAACGTGCGCGTTCCGAACAAACACCACGAGAAGCGCCTCAAGTGGTTATATCAGAAAGAAAAACACAAAAACTCGATGCCACAAGTCGAGCCGAATATCTACTTCTTGCCCATCTTTTAGATGACCCGACTGCGCTAAGGTCACTTGGAATAGAAGAAGATATGGAAGTGTTTGTACACGATGAACTCGTAGAGGCATTTATTCATCTGTTAGCGTTCTATGAAAATTACCCACAAGGCGATTTTCAAAGATTGCTTGAAGTGACGGAAAATGCAGAGTTGAAACGAGTGTATATGTTTGCCACTATGCTAGAGAAAGATCCAGAAAGTAGCAAAAAGGAAATTGAAGATAGTATGCGTCAACTACGCAAATATCGGGTAGAGAAACGTATTGAGCACTTAATGCACGAATCAAAAGTAGCTGAAAAATTATCAGATTATACAAAAGCGCTCGATCTTGCAAAACAAGCGATCGAACTCAAGCGCACACTTCATAAAATCTGATGTCATTTAGGCACGTAAAGGAGGAATTCTTATGGCAGAAAAATCAGATCAGGTGAAAGAGGATTTGGAATTGTCATTAGATGAAGCAAAAAAGCAACTGATTGAGTTAGGTAAGAAAAATGGGGAATTGACATACGGGGACATCGCTGAGAAATTAGCTACATTTGAACTCGAGTCAGACCAGATTGAAGAATTCATTGATCAACTAGAAGGCAAAGGAATTGAGCTTGGCCGAAAAGATGGGGATGAAGAAGAACTCGATCAGCTAATGAATAAAAAAACGACGGAAACCTTCGATCTAAATGATCTGAGCGTTCCTCCTGGTGTGAAAATTAATGACCCAGTTCGTATGTATTTAAAAGAAATTGGCCGTGTCGAACTTCTAAATGCTAAGCAAGAAATTGAATTAGCAGAACGAATCGAATTAGGTGACGAAGAAGCACGCAAACGTCTTGCAGAAGCGAACTTACGTCTTGTAGTTAGTATTGCAAAACGCTACGTTGGTCGTGGGATGTTGTTCCTTGATCTAATTCAAGAAGGAAACATGGGATTAATAAAAGCAGTAGAAAAGTTTGATCACCGCAAAGGATTTAAGTTCAGTACGTATGCAACATGGTGGATTCGTCAAGCCATTACTCGCGCAATCGCTGACCAAGCTCGTACAATCCGTATTCCGGTTCACATGGTTGAAACAATCAACAAACTGATTCGTGTGCAGCGTCAACTTCTGCAAGACTTAGGCCGTGAGCCATCTCCAGAAGAAATTGGAGAAGAGATGGACCTTCCTGCAGAAAAAGTGCGTGAAATTTTAAAGATTGCTCAAGAGCCTGTTTCATTAGAAACACCAATCGGTGAGGAAGATGATTCCCACCTTGGGGATTTCATTGAAGATGCAGATGCGCAATCTCCGTCAGACCATGCAGCTTATGAGTTGTTAAAAGAACAGTTAGAAGATGTTCTGGATACGTTAACAGATCGAGAAGAGAATGTCTTACGATTACGTTTTGGTTTAGATGATGGGCGTACACGTACACTTGAAGAAGTCGGCAAGGTATTTGGTGTTACGCGTGAGCGTATTCGTCAGATTGAAGCAAAAGCTCTTCGCAAGCTACGTCATCCGTCTCGCAGCAAACGTTTAAAAGATTTCTTAGATTAATATCTTGCCCCTCAACTTCCGTGTTGAGGGGTTTTTTGGCGATTTTTTCCTAGAAAATCCCTACACTCAGAACGCCATTTCCTGGGTGAGTTTTCCCGAGCCTCCCCACGTAAACTGAAAGAAGGCCACTTTCAGTTTCGTTGCCGGGTCTCGGGAAAACTCAGATGGCCCGGGAAATGACGTCCTGACTTCCGGGATTTTACAGCAAATATAGATAAGCCTTGTAATTCGATGGAAAGCACACTGTATTCGATTTCTTTAATTATTTATTGGGAGTTCTTTTGAGTGCTGACTGTCAACTCTTCAGCTCCAATCGACAAGTGGAGGTAGTGAGTTCCTGGGGTGACGTTCTATTAATCTAAATGGAATCGAGTTGCACCTCCTAGAAATCCCGCAAGAAGCCATCGCATCCCATGAAGCAAAGAGCGCTTCACGGGCTCCGCTGTCATCTTGCACAATTTCTGAACAGTCGGCTCCACATCTAATTACAGTGGAGGCGAGAAGTGCAAGCTTCTCGTATGCCAAGAGGAGGCTCCGGTATGCTCCCCCCTGGGACTCACTACCGTAACGCCAGAGATTGAGTACATCTTTCTGAACAGTCGGCTCCACATCTAAAGTAATCGAGTTTCTTGAGTGGCGTTCTCCACATCTAAAAGCACATGTGTTTTATTTCGGGTCTTCGGAATATATAGTGGAATTACTTTCTTAATAGTTTAAAAACAACTGGTGTTTAAATCGGATTTTCTGGTGGGATGTTAGGACAATCAATAGTATTATATAAAAGTATCAATCACATACGAGTGATACGTTGGGGAAAAATAAAATAGTCCAATTTACTTGACCGCGTACTATGGTACACGGTTTATAATATTCATGGGGTGAAATAAGATGATTTATCGCATTAGTGAGTTTGCAGATAAATGTGGAGTTAATAAAGAAACGATTAGATATTACGAGAGAAAAAATTTATTACAAGAACCTCACCGAACGGAAGCTAGTTATCGGATATATACATATGATGACGTTAAGCGTGTTGGGTTTATTAAACGAATACAGGAACTTGGTTTTTCTTTAAGCGAGATTTATAAATTACTTGGTGTTGTAGATAAAGATGAAGTTCGTTGTCAAGACATGTTCGAATTTGTTTCTAAAAAACAAAAGGAAGTGCAAAAACAAATAGAGGATTTAAAACGAATTGAAACTATGTTAGACGACTTAAAACAACGATGTCCAGATGAAAAGCAATTACATTCGTGTCCAATAATAGAAACATTAACATGAGACATTAACGAAAGGGGCTTTTTTATGAATAAATTTAAGGTAAATATTCAAGGAATGACTTGTACGGGTTGTGAAAAACACGTAGAATCAGCACTTGAAAAGATAGGTGCTAAAAATATTGAGTCTAATTTTCGTCGTGGTGAAGCAGTATTTGAACTGCCCGATGATATTGAGGTTGAAAGTGCAATAAAGGCGATTGATGAAGCAAATTACCAAGCCGGAGAAATTGAAGAAGTATCATCACTAGAAAACGTGGCGTTAATTAATGAAGACGATTATGACCTTCTTATTATTGGTTCTGGTGCTGCTGCCTTTTCTTCGGCAATTAAAGCTATAGAATACGGTGCAAAAGTTGGAATGATTGAGCGTGGAACGGTTGGGGGAACCTGTGTGAATATTGGCTGTGTTCCGTCAAAAACTCTTCTTAGGGCAGGGGAAATCAATCATTTATCAAAAGACAATCCGTTTAAAGGTTTACAAACATCCGCTGGAGAAGTGGATTTAGCTAGTTTAATCACGCAAAAGGATAAATTGGTGAGCGAACTTCGGAATCAAAAATATATGGATTTAATTGATGAATATAATTTTGATTTAATTAAAGGTGAAGCAAAATTCGTTGATGCTAGTACGGTTGAGGTCAATGGGGCAAAGTTATCTGCAAAACGCTTTTTAATTGCAACAGGTGCATCGCCTTCGTTGCCCCAAATTTCAGGACTTGAAAAAATGGACTATTTAACTAGTACAACACTTCTTGAGTTAAAGAAAATACCAAAACGATTAACTGTAATTGGCTCAGGATACATTGGAATGGAGCTTGGACAACTATTTCATCATTTAGGTTCAGAAATAACGCTTATGCAAAGAAGTGAGCGACTTTTAAAGGAGTATGATCCTGAGATTTCAGAGTCAGTTGAAAAAGCGTTAATTGAACAGGGTATAAACCTTGTCAAAGGGGCAACTTTTGAGCGTGTTGAACAAAGTGGAGAGATAAAAAAGGTTTACATAACAGTAAATGGCAGTAAAGAAGTCATTGAATCAGATCAGTTACTTGTTGCCACTGGAAGAAAACCAAATACGGATTCTTTAAATTTAAGTGCAGCAGGTGTTGAAACTGGAAAAAATAATGAAATCCTGATCAATGATTTTGGTCAAACAAGTAATGAAAAGATTTATGCAGCAGGAGATGTGACGTTAGGACCGCAATTTGTATATGTAGCAGCCTATGAAGGTGGAATTATTACTGATAATGCTATCGGTGGATTAAACAAAAAAATAGATTTATCGGTAGTTCCTGCTGTTACGTTTACGAATCCGACGGTTGCAACGGTTGGTTTAACAGAAGAACAAGCAAAAGAGAAAGGGTATGATGTGAAGACATCTGTATTACCTTTAGATGCTGTTCCAAGAGCAATTGTAAACCGTGAAACAACCGGTGTATTTAAACTAGTAGCAGATGCAGAAACACTAAAAGTATTAGGGGTTCATATTGTATCTGAGAATGCAGGAGATGTCATCTATGCAGCATCATTAGCTGTTAAATTTGGCTTAACGATAGAAGATTTAACAGAAACCCTAGCACCATATTTAACAATGGCTGAAGGGCTAAAATTAGCTGCACTTACGTTCGATAAAGATGTTTCGAAATTATCTTGTTGTGCAGGCTAAGGGAACTTTTTTTTACAACTCCCTATTCAAGTGAACCAGCTAATACTGTACTAAAGGTGTGCAGTAGTTTAGCAAAGTCTACAAAAGATTTCATACACTATTTTGCGATCACCCATTATATAAATGCTTTAAGGGATTTTCTAAGTGCATTTGTGGTCACAAAAATAATTTAACACTGATGATTTCGACATCAAATCTATAATTGATACCTTAACACCGCAGAGTAATAAAGGATGAACAATATGTCAGACTTATTATCCCTACCAGACATTAAAACAATAGAACCACCACAAGAAAATGAAACCGATATGATGTTTAAAGTTGAAGCAGTCGGACCACCTGAACGTTGTCCTGAATGTGGTTTTGACAAGTTGTACAAACACAGTTCAAGAAATCAACTAATTATGGATTTGCCCATTCGTTTAAAGCGAGTGGGCTTACAATTGAACCGTAGACGATACAAGTGTCGTGAATGCGGATCCACCTTCTGGGAACGCCTAATATCTGTAGATGAAAAGCGTAGTATGACCAAAAGGCTTTTAAAGTCCATTCAAGAGCAATCCATGTCTAAGACCTTTGTAGAAGTCGCAGAAAGCGTTGGTGTTGACGAGAAAACTATTAGGAACGTTTTTAAGGACTATGTGGCACTCAAAGAACGTGAATACCAGTTTGAAACTCCTAAGTGGCTTGGGATAGACGAGATACATATTATCCGTAGACCTCGGCTTGTATTGACTAATATTGAACGCAGGACTATTTATGACATCAAGCCAAACCGTAACAAGGAAACAGTCATCCAACGTCTTTCAGAAATCAGTGACAGGACTTATATTGAGTACGTCACAATGGATATGTGGAAGCCTTACAAAGACGCAGTGAACACTATCCTTCCACACGCTAAAGTTGTCGTAGATAAGTTTCATGTAGTTAGAATGGCTAATCAAGCCTTAGATAACGTCAGAAAGTCTTTGAAAGCCCATATGAGCCAAAAAGAAAGACGTACCCTTATGCGTGAAAGGTTTATCCTTCTAAAGCGTAAACACGATCTAAATGAACGTGAATCATTCCTCTTAGATACTTGGTTAGGTAATCTTCCTGCTTTAAAAGAAGCCTATGAACTCAAAGAAGAGTTTTACTGGATATGGGATACTCCTGATCCAGATGAAGGTCGTCTTCGTTATAGTCAATGGAGACACCGTTGTATGTCCAGTAACTCTAAAGACGCATATAAAGACCTTGTGAGAGCCGTAGACAACTGGCATGTCGAAATATTCAACTACTTTGATAAAAGGCTCACTAACGCTTATACGGAGTCAATTAACAGCATTATTAGGCAGGTAGAGCGAATGGGTAGAGGTTACTCGTTTGATGCCTTACGAGCCAAAATCCTTTTCAATGAGAAGCTCCATAAAAAGCGTAAGCCACGATTTAATTCAAGTGCTTTCAATAAAGCTATGTTATACGATACTTTCAATTGGTATGAAGTGAATGATCACGACATTACAGACAACTTTGGTGTCGATTTTTCCACACTTATTAAGAATTTGGAGAAGGGTGATTTATAAGCCCTTTTCCACCATGAAATCCGAATACCCTTTATTTATTGGGAGTTCTTTTTAGTGCTGACTGTCAACTCTTCAGCTCCAATCGACAAGTGGAGGTAGTGAGTTCCTGGGGTGACGTTCTATTAATCTAAATGGAATCGAGTTGCACCTCCTAGAAATCCCGCAAGAAGCCATCGCATCCCATGAAGCAAAGAGCGCTTCACGGGCTCCGCTGTCATCTTGCACAATTTCTGAACAGTCGGCTCCACATCTAATTACAGTGGAGGCGAGAAGTGCCAGCTTCTCGTATGCCAAGAGGAGGCTCCGGTATGCTCCCCCTGGAACTCACTACCGTAACGCCAGAGATTGAGTACATCTTTCTGAACAGTCGGCTCCACATCTAGAAGTACATGTGAATTAAAACACATTCATTTTTATGCCAATTCCTCAAAAAGTTCTGTATAATCAAACATGTAAGCGTTTACTAAGGGAGAAAAAAGGGGATGTCAACATGAATTTTGATCTTACACAAGAACACCAAATGCTAAAAAACATGATGCGAGACTTTGCCAATGAAAAAGTCGCACCGGGTGCAATCGAACGCGATAAAACGAAACAATTTCCTACTGAAATCTTCAAAGAATTAAGCGACATGGGGATGATGGGCTTACCTTTCGACGAAGAATACGGTGGTGCTGGTGCAGATACAATCAGCTTTGCAATCGTTACAGAAGAACTGAGCCGAGCATGTGCTTCTACAGGAATTACATACTCCGCGCATATTTCATTAGGTGGTGCGCCACTTCATCTATTTGGAACAGAAGAACAAAAACAAAACTATCTTGCACCTATTTGTTCTGGAGAATCATTCGGTGCATTTGGTTTAACAGAACCAAATGCTGGATCAGATGCGGGTGGTACACAAACCACTGCAAAACTTGAAGGAGACGAATGGGTAATTAATGGAAGCAAAGTATACATTACGAATGCTAGTCACGCCAAACACTTGGCTATCACAGCCATTACAGGGACGCATGACGGCCGTAAAGAGATTTCTGCTATCATAGTGCCAACTGACGCTGAAGGCTTCACAATCATCGATAACTACGAGAAAATGGGACTCAACGCTTCCAATACAACTGAACTAGTATTTGAAAACGTCCGTGTTCCAAAAGAAAACCTATTGGGTGTTCAAGGAAACGGCTTCCGCCAGTTCCTAACAACACTCGACGGCGGTCGTATCGGAATCGGAGCAATGGCTGTTGGGATTGCACAAGCGGCATTTGATAAAGCGCTTCGTTATTCAAAAGAGCGTAAACAATTTGGCAAGTCTCTATCTGAATTCCAAATCACACAGTTCAAATTAGCAGATATGGCGATGAAAATTGAACTTGCACGCACAATGGTCTATAAAGCAGCTTGGTTAAAAGATCAAGGACGACCATTCGGAAAAGAGGCGGCGATGTGTAAACTATATGCTTCTGAGATTGCGATGGAAGTTGCAGATGAGGCTATTCAAATCCATGGTGGTTATGGCTATATGAAAGAATATGAGGTCGAGCGATTCATGCGTGACGCGAAATTACTTGAAATCGGTGAAGGAACTTCAGAGGTTCAACGAATGGTCATTGCGCGTCATATCGGGTGCTGATAGATTTGTCGAATTTGTCACAATGCAACAAAACTTGCCTTATTTCTCTTTTCGTTTTTTCGTGAATGGAGTACAATAATGATGTTGACTAATGTTATTAGTGATAGTGTGACCAAGAGGGAGGGTTATTGATGACAAAGAATCCAATCGTTCCGTACATTTTAATCATGCTTTTCGGGATCGGACTTATTTTCTTCCTTTCTGTTCAGGGTGTTGGAAACCAAGCAGAAATAGCTGAATCTGGCGAAGAGGGTACAGAGTCAACTGAAGGTGGCGAAGAAGCATCTGCAGGTGAATTCGACCCTGAAGTTCTAGCTCAGCAAAAATGTATCAGCTGTCACGGAAGCAGCTATGAAGGCCAAGGCGCATTCCCAGGTATTAAAGGATCAGCTTTATCTGAAGAAGAAATCGCTGACATCCTTGCTAATGGTAAAGGTGCAATGCCAGGCGGATTAGTTCCTGCTGAAAACATCGAAGAGATGGCTGCATGGGTTAAATCGTTAGAATAGTAAGCTAGAAGGTCTCACTCTATATAGAGTGGGGCTTTTTTCTTTGCTTTCTTCTCTTTGTTGAAATCGGTATACTACATATGAGGTGTTAAATATGAACAGTGAACAATTATCAGAACGTTTGAAACGAGTAGGAGAGCATGTACCTAAGAATGCACGTCTTGCAGACATTGGTAGTGACCATGCATATCTACCATGTTATTTAGCCAAGCAGCAACGAATTGAATTTGCGATTGCTGGAGAAGTCGTCAAAGGGCCATTTCAATCCGCAGAACGTCAAGTGAGAACAGAAGGTCTTACAGACATAATTGAAGTCCGGATGGGAGATGGGTTAGATGTCATTCGTGCAGAAGACCATATCTCAACGATTTCAATTGCTGGCATGGGCGGTCCACTCATTGCCAAAATAGTAGAGCGTGGGAAAATTAAAGCGAATCTAGCTGAACGCTTAATCTTACAGCCGAATGTTCATGCACTTGCTATACGCGAGTGGGCAGAACAAAACGGGTGGAAACTCATTCACGAAGAGATTTTAGAAGAGAATCAAAAAATTTATGAACTACTGGTACTTGAAAAAGGGACTATGAATTTGACGGATCAAGAACGTTTGCTAGGTCCACTATTGATGCACGAAAAATCTGCAACTTTCACGAAAAAATGGACTAGAGAATCTACAGAGTGGAAACGGATCTTGCAAAATCTCCCTGATTCAGACCGTCCGGAACTAGCTGAAAAACGACAAGAGCTTGAATGGAAGATCAAACTCGTAGAGGAGGCACTTCAATGAATGGACACAGAGTCATTGAATTATTCGAAAGATGGGCAAAACCAACCCTCGCCATGGAGGGAGATCCCATTGGTTTGCATATTGGAACGTTAAACAAAGAGATTTCTCGTGTTTTGGTTACTCTTGATGTCACACCTGCAGTCATTCAAGAAGCAATTGACAATCACTGCGAGTTAATCATTGCGCACCATCCTCCGATCTTTCGAAAGCTAAAGGCTGTCGATACATCTACACCAGTTGGCGCTATGATTGAGAAATGTATCAAGCATGACATCGCGGTCTATGCTGCACATACCAATTTAGATATCGCAGCAGGTGGTGTGAACGATATGCTCGCACAAGCTTTAGAACTTGAAGATATCGAAATACTGACTGAAACGTACTCGGAGCGGGTTATGAAATTAGCTGTTTTCATTCCAGAAACTCATGCAGATGCTATGCGTCAAGCGTTAGCGGGCGCTGGGGCAGGAGAAATTGGAGACTATGAACACGTATCGTATTCAATGAAAGGTCAAGGTCGTTTTCGTCCAGCGGAAGGAGCAGCCCCGTTTATAGGAGAGATTGGTAAGTTGGAACTTGTCGATGAGGAGAAAATTGAAGTCGTCTTTCCAACATCTAAAAAAGCACGTGTAGTAAAAGCAATGTTGAATGCCCATCCCTATGAAGAGGTGGCATATGATATCTATACATTAGACATTGAAGCAAACGAACATGGTCTTGGCCGAATCGGGCGAGTTCATGACATGAACCTAGAGCAATTTGCCAGTTACGTCAAACAGAAACTCGGCGTCCCGTTTGTTCGAGTGACGGGAGATTTTTCAAAGTCAGTTACAAAAATAGCTGTGATTGGTGGAGACGGCAATAAGTATATTTATGATGCGAAACGTGCAGGTGCGGATGTACTTGTTACGGGGGATATGTATTTCCACACAGCGCAGGATGCGGAGACAATCGGCTTGTCGATTGTGGATCCGGGACATCATGTCGAAGCAATTATGAAGCAGGGGACTGTTGATTACATGACGGAGCTTCTAAAAAACGAAAAGAAAGCGCCAGAATTCATTGCTTCTACCATTTCTACTGAACCGTTTAAGCTAGTCTAAAAATACAGAACGCCATTAGAACTTGAAAAGCCCTACAACTAGAACGTCATTTCCTGGGTGAGTTTCCCCGAGCCTCCCCACGTAAGCTGAAAGAAGAGCACTTTCATCTTCGTTGCCGGGTCTCGCGAAAACTCAAATAGCCCGGGAAATAACGTCCTAGCTTCCGAGCTTTGACATGTAAATTAAACTAGCAATCAGCATACATATCAAATTATAGGCTTTCTTCTCTTTAAGTTAGAGCATGCTCGCTTTCCTAAACTATGTTTTTTATTTTCTTTATCAGGCCTTGCGTTAGCACAGCCTGGCAGTATATATTTATCTGCAGCCATCCTATCTTTATTCGAGTGCTTCATAGAGGCGGAGCTGACTCAAAGACGATGATAGGCACAACTTCCTGCAAATATGGACTCGAAAAATTTTGATTTGACTGAAGACGATTGCGTAAGAACACAGTAAGAAGAATCGCGCTGGGGCCGCTCTAAAAAGCGGCCCCAGTCCTTTTCGTTCTTAATTTGATCTTGTAAGCAATCTTCGTAAGCTTAATCAAATTGTTCAAAGCCCACAGGAAATTACGGTCTAGTTGGAAGGATTTCCAGATAAGAGACAACTAGCTATTTTTCCCAAAAGGTACCTGGTACCCAAACAATTCCAATACAATTTATAAATATCGAGAACATAACGGAGGAATGCGGCTTCTAAGTGCATATTTAGTGAATAGTCATGGATGTCAGAATAGTGTTTGGGACAGGTACCTAGAAAAATAATAATATTATGGAAACTTAATTATGCGACAAAAAGAAAAGCAGTATCCTCTCTTGAATAAATTCAAAAGGGGATACTGCTGTTTTTTGATTAGTTAGCGTATGGTTCGATACGTATTACTGGTTTTGGAACTTTAATTTTCGGTAAAATTTTATCATTTGCTACTTTTTTCGTAGTATCATGTGTCGATGAATCTGCGGGGTCATACTTTTCTAAAAACTGAATGACCTCTTTTACGATAGGTGTAGGGGTAGAAGCACCTGCAGTAACAGAAACCGTTTCAACACCCTCTAACCATTCTAACTTTAATTCAGAAATATCTCCAATACGGTACGATGGCGTATCTGCAATTTCTTCTGATACTTGTGTTAGACGATTTGAGTTGTTACTCATTGGATCCCCAACAACAATTAATAATTCTGTGTCGCCCGCTTGTTCAGCAACAGCCTCTTGGCGAACCTGAGTAGCTAAACAAATTTCTTTATGCACTTCAATAGTTGGAAATTTAGCTTTTAATGCATCCATTAACTTTACAACGTCCCACTGAGACATTGTTGTTTGGTTCGTTACTAAAAGTTTTTCATTTGTTAATGTAAGATTATCGACGTCTTCCAACTTTTCAATCAAATGCACGTGATCAGGTGCAACCCCAATCGCGCCTTCAGGTTCTGGGTGTCCTTTTTTCCCGATGTAGAGAATGTCATACCCTTCCACTGTTTTCTCAGCAATCAAATCGTGCGTCACCGTTACGTCTGGGCATGTCGCATCAATAGACACTAAGCCTTTTTGCTTTGCCAGTTCACGCACTTGCGGGGACACTCCGTGAGCCGTGAAAATAACTGTTCCCGATTCTACTTGACGAAGAATCTCGAGACGATTTGGACCATCAAGTGTAATGATCCCATCTTCTTCGAACGCATCTGTCACATGTTTATTATGAACAATCATTCCTAAGATATATATTGGTCGTGGCAAACTTGTATCTAGTGCAGCATTTCGCGCGATGACCATCGCATCGACGACACCATAACAATAGCCGCGGGGTGAGATTTTTTTTACTTTCATGGAGAAACTCCTTTCACAACACATACTACATTCATTATAACGAAGGAATGGTGTCGTAGCAAAGTATAGCTATTTTGGCATAAATACTGTAGAATCACGAGAGTGTGTATTTTTTCGTTCCTGCGGTATCGGGGAAGAGATTCCCTGGAGCAGGCTAGCTAGCATTATGAACTGTTGAAGCAACGGACTAACCTGTTTAATGAGCGGGGCAAGTTGATGAGCAACTTGCAGCCATTCCATCAGGTTATCTGTTTTTTTTGTGGCTTGAGTTAATTCGAATGGATAAAATTCTTTGTACTTCACTCGGTCACTCCTTTCATAGTTAGTATATGAATGATAGGGAAAGACGTTAAAGACATGGTACAATAAACGAAGGTAGTAACCGGATAGGAGGGACAGCTATGTCCAAATTTAGCGACTATAATTTCCAGCCATTTTTGATGGATGCCATCAATGACTTGAAATTTGACAAACCAACACCGATTCAACAAAAAATGATCCCACTCATTATGAAAGGGAAAAGTGCCATTGGGCAGTCTCACACAGGGACTGGCAAGACGCACAGCTTCCTTTTGCCAATCGTGGAACAAATCAACACGGACAAACAAGAAGTGCAAGCTATTATTACGTCTCCAACACGTGAACTTGCCACGCAAATTCACAAGGCACTTCAGCAACTGATTGAGCACTCAGATATCCAATCGAAGTTATTTATCGGTGGTACAGATAAAGCCCGTGCAATTTCAAAACTGACAACACAACCGCATATTGTGGTCGGTACACCAGGTCGAATTAAGGACTTGATGGTTGAAGGTGCTTTACACGTGCATACGGCGTCTACTCTAGTTATCGATGAAGCAGATCTTGCTTTTGATTTAGGCTTCATCACAGATATCGATCAATTTGCAGGGAAGATGCCAGAAGATTTAAAGATGTACGTTTTCTCGGCAACCATTCCAGAGAAATTGCAACCGTTCTTGAAAAAGTATATGGCGTCACCTGAACATATCAACATCAATGATAAAAAACCTGTAGCAGAAGGCATTGAGTTTTTAGCGGTACCTGTGCGCGGTAAATCTAAAAAGAACCGTTTGGTCGAAGTGTTAGAAGTTATTAATCCGTATCTCGCAATTCTTTTCGTCAACACAAAGAAATACGCAGACAAAGTAGCGCAACATTTAAATGAAAATGGCTACAAAGTCGGCTTACTTCACGGTGATATTTCTCCACGTGAACGAAAAAAAATGATGCAGAGTGTTCATGATTTGGAGTATCAGTACATTGTAGCAACAGATTTAGCAGCACGTGGGATTGATATTCCAGGTGTATCACATGTGATCAACTTAGAAATTCCAAGTGACCTTGAGTTCTTCATACACCGTGTTGGTCGTACAGCACGTGCTGGACTTGAAGGACAAGCCATTATCTTGTACCAACCAGAAGATGAGGATGCGCTAAACCGCATTGAAAAAATGGGAATCACATTTAAGCATGTTGATATCAAAAATGATGAATGGGTCGAGTTGAAAGACCGCCATGCTCGTAAGAATCGTCAAAAAGTAGACAATGAAATAGATGCGAAAGCAAAAGCACTTGTCCGTAAACCGAAAAAAGTAAAACCTGGATACAAACGCAACATGAAATGGGAAATGGACAAAGTGAAAAAGAGAGAACGCAAAATTCGTAACCGCAAACGCTAGGGGGATGAACAATGTTACTAGGGTCACATGTTTCAATGAGTGGCAAGAAAATGCTTGAAGGTGCGAGTGAAGAAGCACGAAGTTATGGCTCATCGACATTTATGATTTATACAGGGGCACCTCAAAACACTCGAAGAAAGCCAATCGAAGAATTAAATATCGAAGCTGGCCTTGCGCATATGGCAGCGAATGGTATGTCCAATATTGTCGTTCATGCTCCGTATATCATCAATTTAGGCAACACAACAAAACCCGAAACATTCGCACTTGGTGTAGACTTTTTGCAAAGTGAGATTGAACGCACACACGCGCTTGGCTCAAAACAGATTGTTCTCCACCCAGGTGCACACGTGGGCGCTGGTGTAGAAGCGGGCGTAGCGCGTATTGTTGAAGGCTTAAATACAGTGCTTGAGACAAAAGGTGATGTCCAGATTGCTCTTGAGACAATGGCAGGAAAAGGGTCTGAAATCGGTCGAACATTTGAAGAGATTGCGATGATTATGGAGGGTGTTACACATAACGAACGTTTATCTGTTTGTATGGACACCTGTCACGTTCACGACGCAGGCTACAATGTTCGAGAAGATTTCGATGGTGTATTAAATGAATTTGATAAAATTGTTGGGCTTGATCGACTAAAAGTCATTCATGTCAATGACTCGAAAAATGTACAGGGCGCAGCGAAGGACCGCCATGCCAATATTGGTCATGGTGAAATTGGATTTGAAGCACTGCATTATGTGATTCATCATCCACAACTTGCAGCACTTCCCAAAATCTTAGAAACACCTTTTGTTGGTGTCGATGCAAAATCAAAAAAAGCACCGTATGCAATCGAAATTGAGATGTTGAAATCTGGTAAATTTAATCCGGATGCATTAAATGCGCTTATGTAAGATCGCCAATTGGCGGTCTTTTTTTATTTACATTCAATTTTACTTCCAGTATACTGAATCAAGTGTAAATCGGAATGATTATTAGTTAGAAAGAAGTGTCGTCTATGACTCCATATATAGAAATGAATAATGTGAGTTTCTACTATGATAAAACGGAAGCTCTACAAGATGTCTCGCTCACAATCAATGAAGGAGACTTTTTAGCGATTATTGGCCCGAATGGTTCAGGGAAATCGACGTTAATGAAAATAATTCTAGGCCTCCTTCGTCCTATGAAAGGGGAAGTCCATTTATTTGGAAAGCCTGTGCAAGATTTTAAGGATCGTGCTTGCATCGGTTACGTCTCTCAAAAATCCAATAGCTTTAATAGTGGTTTTCCTGCTACAGTTTTTGAAGTAGTCCGAAGTGGTCTTGCAAAAAAATCAGGTTTATTTCATAGGTATCCAAAAAATGTAGCAGACCAAGTGAAAGAAGCCTTGATTTCTGTCGGTATGCAAGCGTATAGTGATCGCCCAATAAGTGCTTTATCTGGGGGACAGCAGCAGCGTGTGTTTATTGCTAGGGCGTTAATTAGCAAGCCTAAGATATTATTGCTTGATGAACCAACTGTAGGAATTGATCAACAGAACATGCAATCGTTCTATCGCATGTTAACGCATTTGAATACGCATCATGGAATTACAATCATTTTAATAACGCATGATGTCGATGCCGTCTCTAAAAGTATTTCACACGTGGCTTGTTTGAACCGCACGATTCATTTTCATGGCTATCAAAAAGATATGGCAATGCTTTCCGATGAACAGCTTGAGAAATGGTACGGCCATCCCGTCCGACGTGTGACACACGGGGGAGGCCATACCCATGATTGAAGCAATCCTTACGTATGATTTTTTACGGCAAGCATTTATCTCAGGAATATTAATTGGGATTATGGCGCCTCTACTAGGTGTGTTCATAGTGGTACGTCGTCTTTCGCTCATTGCAGATGCACTGAGCCATGTGACCCTTGCAGGAATCGCGGGTAGCTTATTTTTGAGTCAAACTGTGCCGGCCCTTGCGTTGCTCAATCCGTTGTATCTCGGAATGGCGTCAGCTGTGGCAGGGTCAACCTTAATTGAGAAATTACGTTCTCTTTATAAACACTACCAAGAACTCGCTATACCCATTATCATGTCTGCAGGACTTGGTTTAGCTGCTTTATTTATTTCACTTGCGGATGGCTTCCGAACAGATCTATTTTCGTATTTATTTGGTTCGGTATCTGCGGTGAGCTATCAAGATATGATGATTGTTATCGCCGTTACAGCAATTGTTGTACTATTCTTACTTGCATTCTTTAAAGAACTATTTGTATTATCATTTGATGACGAGTATGCATCTGCTGTAGGTCTTCCCGCAAAATGGATTCACTTTATGTTCATGATTGTTACAGCTTTAGTTATTGCTGCTTCAATGCGCATTGTGGGAATTCTCTTAGTGTCTTCACTAATGACTTTACCGGTAGCAGCTGCAATGCGGATTGCGAAAAGTTTTAAAAGTGCCATACTTTGGTCGTTATTGTTTGGCCAGTCGGCAGTATTAATTGGTCTTGTGACTGCCTTTTATTTGGACCTAGCTCCAGGCGCAACGATTGTGTTGACATCTATTTTGATTTTACTTATTGTCATTGCAATTGTTTCGAATCGGAAGGGGAGAGTAGTATGAATGAAAGAAAAGCATGGGGAATATTGAAAGAAAATGGTTTTAAACGGACAGATAAACGAGAGCGCCTTGTGGAACTTTTAACGAAAACAGATAAATATGTGACGGCTAAAAATGTAGCCACAGAACTGCGTGCAGATTATCCATCTATGAGCTTTGATACGATTTATCGCAACTTGCATACATTTGTAGAGTTAGGAATCTTAGAAGAGACAGAGCTTTCTGGAGAGAAACATTTCCGAATGCATTGTGACGTGGATCATCATCACCATCATTTTATATGTATGGAGTGCGGGGACACGAAACAAATTGCAATTTGTCCAATAGACTCTATCAAGCAAGAAATTCCTGGATATGCCATTGAAAACCATAAATTAGAGGTTTATGGGAAATGTCCAGAATGCCAACTATAAAATGTGCAGACCGCGGCTTCAAAAACTTCGAGTAAACAAGATGTGCCTGCTATGACGTTGAGTTCCACTGCACTCAACTTTATTTGCTCAATAGATATCTAGTATTAATTTTCTATTTCTAAAATAAAAATCCAGCGATTTCTCAAGATGAGAGAACCGCTGGATTTTTTTATTTAATTGGAAAGTGATACTTAATCCAAGCATCTGCTTCTTTCCAGTTTTGTACGCGTACTACTTGCTTCGGAACAGGTTGTCGATTATACGGTGTGTCAAATAATAAAACCGGTATATCGAGTTCCTCACCAATTTCTACAGCATTGTCGTGCTTGTCTTCAAAAAATGCATCGACTTGATGAATACGAGCAGTTTCTACTTTATTATGAGAACCGATCAATTCAATATGATCATAATGGAGCTCTTGTTGTTTGAACCAGTCTAGCGTCACGTCCGATACGTTTTCACCTCGTGCAGAGATGAAATACAACTCGTAATGCTTCTTCCACTCGTCTAACACACGTTTTGCATGCTCTTGAATAGGAGAAGTAGCGTAGATTTTAGGTTCGGCCTCTTTAAACCATTTGTAAAATGTCATTTGATCGACAGGGAAAGCTGCCGTCAAATCGTATTCTTTGATATCATCTAAAACAAGATTTGTCTCAAAGGCTTCATTGATATGGGGAAGAAGGGACGTTGGACACGTGACCGTTCCATCGATATCGATTCCAAAACGAGCCATTCTAGACTTCCTGACTTTGCGCATTTTGCTTTTCAAGTTCTTGTTGCGCAAAATATTCAGCTGCAATTTTATCAATTTCTATTTTTAGTTCTTCCACCATTGTTTCTTCTGGCACTTTTCGTACCGTCTTCCCTTTACGGAAGAGAAGTCCTTCTCCACGTGCACCAGCAATCCCGATATCTGCTTCACGTGCCTCACCAGGACCGTTTACCGCACAACCGAGTACAGCTACTTTGATTGGTGCTTTAATTGTTGAGATATATTCTTCTACTTCGTTTGCGATAGAAATCAAATCGATTTCAATACGTCCGCAAGTAGGGCATGAAATTAATGTTGCAGCATTAGAGGATAATCCAAATACTTTTAATAGTTCGCGAGCCACTTTAACTTCTTCGACTGGGTCTGCTGAGAGAGAAACACGTAATGTATTTCCGATACCCATGCTTAGAAGAGTTCCTAAACCGGCTGCACTCTTGATTGAACCTGCGAATAATGTACCGGATTCTGTAATCCCTAAATGAAGGGGATAATCAAATGCTTGTGAAGCTAGACGATAAGCTTCAATAGCCAAGTTGACGTCCGAAGCTTTCATCGAAACAATGATGTCATGGAAATCAAGGTCTTCAAGAATTTTTATATGATGTAAAGCACTTTCAACCATACCTTCTGCAGTTGGGTAGCCGTACTTTTCTAAAATTTTACGCTCAAGTGACCCCGCGTTTACACCAATACGAATTGGAATATTTTTCGCTTTCGCTGCATTTACAACAGCTTCTACTTTTTCACGACGTCCAATGTTTCCTGGATTGATACGAATTTTATCCGCACCTTGCTCAATCGCAATCAGAGCAAGCTTGTAATCAAAGTGGATATCAACAACAAGTGGGATGTTGATTCGTGCTTTAATAGCACCGATTGAATAAGCTGCACGCTCATCTGGGCATGCAACACGAACAACCTGACAGCCGGCTTCTTCAAGACGAAGAATCTCAGCTACTGTTGCGTCCACATCATGTGTTTTTGTAGTTGTCATACTTTGAATAAATAATTCATTACTTCCACCAATGGTGATATCTCCAACACGTACTGGGCGTGTGTTTGAACGATGGATCATTTCTGGCATTGTTTTCGCTCCTTTTGTTGTTGCGCTTCACTTCATTCTACCAATGTACCAGACAGAAAGACAAGAAGGAAGCTTAATCCGTCCATTTAGGATAAACGTATGCTTCTTCATTAAAGTTCCGGACAGCCGGATTTAATTGTCGGACCAGTTCTTGCCAATCTACAAAGGAGAGTGAAGAAGATGAAGCCGCATAACTTTCTTTTAATGAAGTGCTTTGGGAGTGAACAACCGAATAGTTCGAAGTAGATGGATGTGAAACGAGGGAATCCTGTTCTAAATCCACACGTATTGCATAGCAAAATAAAACAAATGAGCAAAGAAACAAGTATGTACCGCATAAAAAAACCTCCTGTCTACAAAGTATATGAGAGGAGGAAAATTTCTATGATTTTTTTGGTAGCTTCGGATAATACTTGAGTGCCCATAAAGCGAAAATTAGAGTGAGGGCATAACTCAACCACTGAATACTTACTATATCACCAATAAACATGTAGCTTACTAGTAAAAGTAAGAAGGACCATGTGTTTGCAAATAATGTTGTTCTCCACAAGAATCGATAGTCACCGCGTTTTTTAACTAAAGGAGCTAGTAGCCAGACAATTCCTGATAATAGGCTGATTCGTGCAAATATCAGTAACGTTTGAATAATAAATAAAAGTAAGAATGCAAACGGATATAACAACCAATTGATTTCATTAAAGTACTCTAAAACTCCATCCAATTCAGTCGTGCTCGGGCCGATTTGCGTGGTGAATTGAAAAAAACCAAGTAAGGTAAACAAAGTGATAAAAAGAAAAATATACTGCATCGTCTTACCCATCGGAGCTAGTCGAAAAGCTGCTAGTTTCTTAGGGGAACTAAGACTTGCCGTGAAAAGTTTCCATATAGTCATTAGTCACGCGTCCTTTCGAACCGTATTGTACCATGTCAAAATTTAAAACTTCAATTATTAAGATATTGTAAATTTGTTGTGATTTCTCTTTACAATAGGTTTATACTTTAAGCATAATGAGTGGCGTGTCAAAAAATTGTATGGGAGTTGACCTTTACGTGGAATTAAACTGGCAAGAAATGCTGTTCACCTTCTTCGGTGGTTTAGGTATTTTCTTATTCTCAATTAAATTTATGGGTGATGGCCTGCAAAAAGCAGCAGGTGATCGACTACGTGAAATCTTAGATCGCTTTACTACGAATCCTTTTATGGGTGTGTTAGTCGGTATCATTGTGACAATACTTATTCAGTCTTCATCTGGTACGACCGTGTTAGTTGTCGGACTTGTAAGTGCTGGATTTATGAACTTACGACAAGCGATTGGTGTAATCATGGGAGCCAACATCGGGACCACGGTTACGGCATTTATCATCGGATTTGATGTTGGTGCTTATGCACTACCAATCATGGCTGCGGGTGCGTTCGCAATTTTCTTCTTTAAAAACGCACGTATCCACAACATCGGAGAAGTTATTTTTGGATTTGGTGGACTGTTCCTCGGTTTAGAACTTATGGGTGAAGGGATGAAACCTTTACGCGAAGTACAAGCGTTTACAGATTTAACAGTTGAAATGAGTGTCAATCCTATTCTTGGAGTTGTTGCGGGTACATTGTTCACAGTGCTTGTTCAAAGCTCAAGTGCCACTATAGGGATTCTACAACAACTTTATGCTGAAAATTTAGTAACACTGGATGCTGCTTTACCAATTTTGTTCGGTGATAACATCGGAACAACAATCACTGCGGTCCTTGCTGCTTTTGGTGCATCTATCGTAGCTCGTCGTGCTGCTGCTGTACACGTACTGTTTAACTTGGTTGGTACAGTTATATTCCTATTAATTCTTCCATTGTTCGAAAGTTATGTTCTGTGGTTATCAGGCCTTCTAGGTTTGGAAGAAAGAATGCAAATAGCATTTGCCCACGGTTCATTTAACGTTGCCAACACAATTATTCAATTCCCATTAATTGGTTTATGGGCGTATGTTGTAACGAAAGTGATTCCAGGTGAAGAGGTATCAATTGAATACAAACCAAAACATTTAGATGAAAACTTTATTGAACAATCGCCATCGATTGCAATCGGTCAAGCGAAAGAAGAAATTCTTCGCATGGGTGGCATGAGTGTTCAAGGATTAGAATTAACATATAGTTATTTAAAAAATAGAACAAAGCGTGATGCTGAGCTTACGGTTCAGATTGAAGAGGCATTAAACAATCTTGACCATAAGATTACGGATTATTTAGTGAAAATCTCATCTCAGTCGCTTTCACCACAAGATTCAACACGTCATAACATGTTGATGAACACAGTACGCGATATCGAGCGTATCGGAGATCACTTCGAAAACATCATCGAGTTGATTCAATACCAAGATGCACACAAGCTTCAATTGACAGAAGATGCGATTGAAGACGTGTCTGTAATGTTCGAGTTAACGATTGATACAGTTTCAAAAGCGATGAAAGCATTGGATGAAAACTCTGCTGAGCTTGCACGTGAAGTAGCAGAGCAAGAGAACACAATCGACAAAATGGAACGTAAATTCCGTAAAAACCATATCGCTCGTCTAAACGAGGGCAAGTGTACAGGTCAAGCAGGCGTTATGTTCGTTGATATTCTAAGCAACTTAGAACGTATCGGTGATCATTCTGTAAATATCGCAGAAGCAGTACTTGGGAAGCGTGTATAAATGGAGATCATCGGATGGATTTTAATCATCGCAAGTTTTGCCATTGCTTATGTTGGGCTCGTATATCCCATCATCCCATCAGTTGTATTCTTGCTGATTGGTTATATTCTATACGGATTGTTCTTCTCATTCTCAGAACTGACAGTATGGTTCTGGATTATACAAGTGTTCTTCGTCGTCCTAATCTTTAGCGCAGATACACTTGCCAACCTCGCGAGTGTTAAACGCTTTGGAGGCACGAAGCCTGGCCTATACGGAAGCACAATCGGATTGATCTTCGGTCCTTTTGTGATTCCAGTAGTAGGTATCATAGTTGGTCCATTTTTAGGTGCTTTCCTTGCTGAATTGATTTTCTCGAAAAAGAATGTGAAAGATGCATTCCGTGCAGGGGTAGGCTCGTTTGTTGGACTTGTGACATCGAGTTTGGTGAAAGCGATACTCTTCACAATTATGATTTTGATTTTTATCTTCTTTGTATAAGTTCAGTCAAAAGCCTGAAAAATGAAACAATAAATAGTTTTTATTTGATTGCCATTGTCTTCTTTGCTAATGTAAATAGTGGAAGTATCACTAGTACCTTAGGAGGAATTGACAATGGCTTTTGAATTACCGAAATTACCGTACGAATATGACGCATTAGAGCCTCATATCGACAAAGAGACTATGAACATTCACCACACGAAACACCACAACACGTATATCACGAACGTGAACAACGCTCTTGAAGGACATTCGGATCTTTCTTCAAAGTCTGTTGAAGAACTTATCGCAAACTTGGATGCTGTTCCTGAAGACATTCGCACAGCAGTTCGTAACAACGGTGGAGGTCACGCAAACCACTCATTGTTCTGGGAAATCCTTTCTCCAAATGGTGGCGGCCAGCCAACAGGTGCACTTGCTGAAGCAATCGACAGCAAATTCGGTAGCTTTGATGCGTTTAAAGAAGAGTTCACAAAAGCAGCAACTACTCGTTTTGGTTCAGGATGGGCTTGGTTATCAGTAGCAAACGGGGAAATTGAAGTTTCTTCAACTCCAAACCAAGACTCACCAATCATGGAAGGCAAAACTCCACTACTAGGTTTGGATGTATGGGAGCACGCTTACTACTTGAACTACCAAAATCGTCGTCCTGACTACATTTCTTCTTTCTGGAATGTTGTAAACTGGGATGAAGTGTCAAAACGTTACGAAGCAGCAAAATAATACAGTACGACCACAAACTTCGGTTTGTGGTTTTTTTTCGGTTTGTTGAAACATTTTCATCTAGTTAGACGTGTTATACTTGTAAGCGAGGTGCACGTAATGAAAAAAGCTAAACAACAAACTAGAAGTTCCAAATCAAAACAAAGAGCCCATTTAATCTTCCGGATGAATATTTTGTTTTTCACAATTTTTCTTCTGTTCACAGCATTGATCTTCAGGTTAGGCTATTTACAGATAGTAAAAGGAGAAGATTACTCGCGAATACTCGCACGAACGGAAGAAGTTCCTGTTAATACGAGCGTCCCGCGTGGTCGCATCTTTGATAGTCAAGGGCGTATTCTGGTCGACAATCAAGCAGAACGCGCGATTACATACACGAAGATGCAAACAACAACAGGTGACGAGATGTGGGGAATTGCTGAGCAGCTTGCCCAGTTAATTGAAAAAGAAACGTCCCAAATTACGAAAAGTGACTTACAAGATTATTGGTTACGAAAAAATAAAGACGACATGTATCGCTATGTAGATAAGGATGAGCAAGATGCAATCGAACAAGATGAGACGTTGACGAATCCTGAAAAATCGCGTCAGATGAATCGCTTGATTCGAGATAGTATTCCAGAGGCAGAACTTGAATCCTTTACAGAGCAAGAGCTTGAGAACATCGCGATTTACCGTGATATGGTTTCTGGGTATGCATTATCTCCTCAAATTATTAAAGGAGAAAATGTGACGGTAGAAGAGTTTGCACGTGTTTCTGAGCGCTTGAACGAATTGACAGGCGTTAACACAACAACAGACTGGCGCCGTGTACGAAACTCAAACCTTGCCATTTTAGGAACAACTACACTACCAAAAGAGGGGATTCCTCGCTCGGATTTAAATCACTACCTTGCACGCGATTATTCTCGTAATGATCGAGTAGGGCGCAGTTATGTTGAGCAACAATATGAAGAAATATTACAAGGTCAAAAATCTGTAGTAAAGAATATCACAGACGGTAAAGGCCGAGTAATTGATACGCAAACTGTATATGAAGGGGACCCAGGGAAAGATCTTGTACTTTCAATTGATACGGAAGTGCAAGCTAAACTCGAAGAGATTGTGACGCAGCGGCTTCTTGAAATGAAGCGAAATTCAGGGACACGTCATTTAGATCGTATGTTCTTTACAATGATGGATCCGAATACGGGTGAAGTTATTGCAATGGTAGGTAAAATATTACGACGCGATCCCGTAACTTCAGAGTTTGCACGCGACCCACAAACGGGTGGTTATATTGTAGATGACTATGCATTCGGTACGTTTACTACTGCATATGAAGCTGGTTCTACTATTAAAGCAGGAACACTGCTAACCGGTTACCGTGAAGGTGCGATTCGACCTGGTGATGTAAAAGTGGACGAACCGATTCTGATTGCTCAAGATAGACCGAAAACTTCTGTATTTAATCGAACGGGTCGAATCTCTATGAATGATATAACAGCTATTGAGCGTTCATCCAATGTATATATGTTTAAAACTGCTTTTACATTAGCAGATGAAGTGTACCGACCACGCCAATCCATTAACTTTAATTTTGACGCCTTCACGAAAATGCGAAATGGTTATGCTCAACTAGGTTTAGGAGTTCCGACGGGTATTGATCTTCCTGGTGAAGTCTCAGGTTTCAGTAATTCTGATAATGACGAGGCAGGGAAATTGCTCGATTTAAGTATTGGGCAGTATGATACGTATACACCACTTCAATTAACGCAATATATTGCAACATTAGCGAATGGTGGAAAACGAATACAACCAAGAGTTTTAAAAGAAATTCGCCAGGCTTCTGAGAATGGAGTGGAAATGGGTGTATTAGAAAGAGAAATTCAACCCACTGTGTTGAATATCTTAGAAAATACCCCATCCGAAATTGAGCGGATGCGTTCTGCGATGCGACGTGTTTACAGCGGGTCTGCAGGAACGGCACGTGGATCATTTGCAGATTTCAAATATGACGGAGCAGGAAAAACCGGAACTGCTGAAACATTTGCATACGATCCAGTTCAAAGAACACAATTTCCAACAGTTACACTTTCTCATGTAGGCTTTGCTCCTTATGATAATCCTGTGGTTGCATATTCTACAATGATTCCATGGGCTTCGACTCGTGATGTCTATGAAACAAATACATCCACACCACTAACACGAGAATTAGTCGATGCGTATTTTGAAATTATGGAGCGCCGAGCAGGAGAAGAGAAAGTCGATTCTTTGTATCCACAAATCATTCCATCCATTTCTGAAGATGCGTTTGACGAGGAAGATGAATCGTAAAATAGAAGTACTATATTTTAAGCACATTCTTTTGATGAACTTCAAAAGAGTGTGCTTTTTTATTGTTTAAATTAAATTGAGCCGGATGATTAGTTTCCATAAAATCATTTGGGGCGTTAATGACGAGATCTCGGTCGCTAATGGATAGAGTACGGTCGCTAAATGAGCTCTCTCGGTCCTTAATTGGCACATTACGGGCGTTAAATGCCGAATTCTTAAGTCCTTACTAGCAAGATCTTAAGTAATCATCTGAAGTTGAATCTGGCTCTTTCAACAAGTATTCGACTTCGAACGAAATCGAGTTGCGCCTCCTAGAAATCCCGCAAGTAGCCATCGCGGCCCATGAAGCAAAGTGCGCTTCACGGTCCACGCTGTCATCTTGCACAATTTCTGAACAGTCGGCTCCACATCTAAAAGGTCATTTACAATTTCTTTACAAGACGTTCATTTCTACTCAACAAAGTCTTGATAAAGTTACTAGTGTAAGAAAAAAACAAGAAAACGTAGGGGGACACACCTGATGAAGAACTGGAAATACTTTATGGGAACAGCAATGCTTGGATCTGCACTTATTTTAGGAGCGTGTGGAGACGAAGCTGCGGAATCAGCAGAAGGTACAGATACAACAGATACTGGTAGTGAAGAAGCAGTCGTTGAAGGTTCAGTAGTAGGAGATGGTTCATCAACAGTAGCGCCAATCCTAGAAGCACTAGTTGAAGAATATTCTGCACAAAGTGAAGTACAAGTAACAGTTGGTGTATCAGGAACAGGTGGAGGATTTGAGAAATTTATCGCAGGAACTACAGACTTCTCAAACGCATCTCGTCCAATCAAAGAAGAAGAAGCAGCAAAATTAGAAGCAGCAGGAATTGACTTTACAGAATTCCTACTTGCTTATGACGGATTAACGGTAGTAGTAAACAGTGAAAATGACTGGGCATCTGATTTAACTGTAGAAGACTTGAAGAAGATTTGGGTAGAAGATGGCACAACAAAAATGTGGTCAGATATCAACCCTGAATGGCCTGAAGAAGAAATCGTGTTCTATTCACCTGGTTCAGACTCAGGTACTTACGATTACTTCAATGAAGTTATCTTAGAAGATGCTGACATGGTTTCAGCTGCAACTCTTTCTGAAGACGATAACATACTTGTACAAGGTGTACAAGGTGACGTCAATGCAATTGGATTCTTCGGGTATGCGCACTACCTAGCGAACCAAGATACAATTTCTGCAGTGAGCATTGAAGGCGTTGAGCCAAACAACGAAACAATTGAATCTGGTGAATATTCACCACTATCACGCCCACTCTACACATATGCGAGCAATGCAGCTATTGCTGAAAATCCAGCAGTATATGACTTTATGAAATATGTGATTGAAAATGCAGGAGCAATGGCTGAGGCTGTTGGGTATGTATCTGCACCACAAGAAGAGTATGACGCAGATATGGAAGCACTTGAAGCTTTAAAATAATCACTGTTTATACGTGAAGAACAAGAGTAGCGTCTTGCTACTCTTTTCTTCCGTCTAGTTGGAAAAGGGGGATCACGATGGCTGAGCAACGTCCATCTGTTCAAGAGATGATTGCAAACGCAGGAGCAAAGCGAAACCGGAAAACACTTGAAAAAGCAATACCGGTTGTCCTTTTCATCATTGCAGCAATCTCTGTACTAACTACATTAGGTATTGTATTTACACTAATAGTTGAAACATTTATCTTCTTTACAGAAGTACCTTTCTTCTCTTTCTTATTTGGTACAGAGTGGTTACCATTCTCCAATACAGAAGCGCGATTTGGGATATTGCCCCTCATTGTTGGTACTTTAAAAGTAACATTCATAGCAGTAATTGTAGCAGTGCCACTTGGTCTATCGGCAGCTATCTACTTAAGTGAATATGCAAGTGATACTGCTAGAAGAATTATTAAGCCAATTCTAGAAGTACTTGCGGGTGTACCAACAATCGTATATGGCTACTTTGCATTAACATTTGTTACTCCAGTGCTTCAGCAGTTTATTCCTGAACTGAAGATCTTCAATGCAATCAGCCCTGGTATCGTAGTGGGTATCATGATTATTCCAATGATTGCTTCTTTATCTGAAGATGCGATGAGCGCAGTACCGAACAGCATTCGTGAAGGTGCACTTGGAATGGGATCAACTCGTCTTGAAGTGGCACTGAAGATTGTTCTTCCAGCTGCCCTGTCTGGAATTTTAGCATCGATTGTATTAGCGATGTCACGCGCAATTGGAGAGACAATGATTGTATCTCTAGCAGCAGGGTCAACGCCTCGATTTGATGGTCAATTCACAGACAGTATTCAAACCATGACAGCTTACATTGTGCAAGTAGCAACAGGTGATGCTGGGTATGGCACAACAATCTATTATTCCATTTACGCAGTTGGGTTTACATTGTTCTTGTTCACACTAGTGATGAACTTGTTAGCACAACGAATTTCAAAACGTTTCAGAGAGGAGTATTGATATGCGCTATATGAACAATGAAGCCGTGATGAAAAAGATGAATTCACGTAAAATTGTCAATCTTATCTTCAAAGGCATCTTCTTATTTGCGACAATACTCGCTCTTATGACGCTTGCTGTGCTATTTTATCGAATTTTATCTCAAGGAATAGGCTATCTCTCTTGGGATTTCTTCAACAACTTTGCCTCACGCTTCCCAGAAAAAGCTGGTATTAAAGCGGCTTTAATTGGATCGATTTGGTTGATGGCTGTTGTCGCACCTGTTTCGATGTTCTTAGGTATCGGTAGTGCAATCTATCTAGAAGAGTATGCCAAGAAAAACAAAATCAATGATTTTATTCGAGTCAATATTTCAAATTTAGCCGGCGTACCTTCTGTTGTATTCGGTTTACTTGGTTTAACGATTTTCGTTCGTGCGCTTGCGCTTGGAAATAGTGTATTAGCAGCTGGATTTACAATGAGTCTTTTAATACTACCGGTGATTATTGTGGCATCTCAAGAAGCTATCCGTGCTGTTCCTAGTGAAGTGCGAGCAGCTTCTTATGGAATGGGAGCTACAAAGTGGCAGACGATTACACGCGTCGTATTGCCAAGTGCAATACCGGGGATTTTAACAGGTTCTATTCTTGCATTATCTCGAGCAATTGGAGAAACAGCTCCACTAGTCGTCATTGGAGTTCCCGTCATTATTCAGTTCTTGCCGAGTGGTGTGTTCGATACATTTACCGCACTTCCTATGCAGATCTATGACTGGGCGAAGCGTCCACAAGCGGACTTCCAAAACGTTGCTTCTGCCGGGATCATTGTTTTGATGTCTGTTCTATTGTTAATGAACTCTGTGGCTATATTAATACGTAATAAATTCCAGAAGCGTTACTAGACGCATCGGAAAAGGGGAGACTACACATGGTACAACAAATTGATAAAAAGCCTGAAACAACTCAAATTGTCTATGATACAAAAGGTTTGAATCTTTGGTACGGCACGAATCACGCTTTGAAAAATATTGATTTGCCAATTTACGAAAATGAAGTGACAGCGATTATCGGTCCATCTGGATGTGGGAAATCGACGTATATAAAAACGCTAAATCGTATGGTGGAATTAACACAAGGTGTAAAAACATCTGGCGAAATTCACTACCGCGGTCGCAACATTTTTGATAAGGATTACACAGTTGAAGAACTACGTACGAAGGTTGGAATGGTATTCCAAAAACCAAACCCATTCCCGAAGTCAATCTATGACAACATTGCCTATGGTCCACGTATCCACGGTATTAAAAACAAGAAAATCTTAGATGAAATTGTCGAGAAAAGTTTACGTGGCGCAGCGATCTGGGATGAAGTAAAAGATCGTCTATCTACAAATGCTTACAGCTTGTCGGGTGGTCAACAACAACGAATCTGTATTGCACGTGCACTAGCAATCGAACCAGATGTCATCTTGATGGACGAGCCTACTTCTGCCCTAGATCCGATCAGTACTTTAAAAGTAGAAGAATTGGTGCAGGAATTAAAGAAAGATTACTCAATCATCATCGTCACGCATAACATGCAACAAGCAGGACGAATTTCAGACAAGACAGCATTTTTCTTAAACGGGGAAGTTGTTGAATACGATGAGACAAATGTGATTTTCTCAAATCCATCTGATCAACGTACAGAAGATTATATTTCAGGTCGATTCGGCTAAGGGGGCTATTCACATGGTAGTAAGAGAAATGTTTGATAACGAATTAAAGAATTTACACCAAAAGCTCATTCATATGAGTCAACTTTCAATTGAACGTCTTAGTGAATCTGTAGATGCACTTGCAAATCATGATGTCGCGCTGGCGAGTAAAATTAAAGAAGCAGATGCGGAGATTAATAAACTCGAGGAAGAAATTAATGATGCGGTCATTTTAACGATAGCTAGACAGCAACCTGTTGCTACAGATTTGCGACGATTAATGGTCTTAGTGAAGATTGCTGGAGATATGGAGCGAGTCGGGGACTATGCAGTCAACATTGCGAAAGAGACGGAACGCATCGGTTCACAAGAGCATTTAACTCAATTGCCTAAAATTCAAGAGATGAAAGACAAAACCGTGTCTATCTTACGTCTGACATTAGATGCATTTATCGCAGAAGATGTTGAACAAGCGCAAACTATTGCGAAGCTCGATGACGAAATTGATAAAATGTACGGTGAACTGATTCGTGACTTGTTAGGGTCTGGTGTATCAAGTCCAGACCAGCTTCCACAAATCACACAACTTGCCTTTATCTGTCGCTACTTAGAGCGTTCAGCAGATCATGCAACGAACATGGCAGAGCAATTGCTGTACCTTCGCAAAGGAAAGCACATTGATTTAAACTAAAATTATTTCAATCCAGTGCAGACTCTATGGAACCAATAGAGAATGCACTGGTTTTCCTTTAGAGTAAAACAAGAGTTCATCAAAATAATTTAGTGAAAATGACTAGATTTTATATTTCATTGTGATATAATAGGTAAGTCGTATAAATCAGCTCAAAATGATTTTAATACATCCTTTATAGAGTGGGAGGGACTACAATGCGCGTTAATATTACTCTTGCATGCACAGATTGTGGAGAGCGTAACTACATTTCTAAAAAGAACAAACGTAACAATCCAGAGCGTTTGGAGCTTAAGAAATATTGCTCTCGTGAAAAGAAAATGACTCTTCACCGTGAAACGAAATAATAACTGATCAACCAAAATCCCCGCTCGGATTTTGGTTTTTTTAAAAAAATAATACCACATCATTCACTCATCTGGTCTTGATCAGATGAGTGTTCTTCTTGAAGGGAGTTGCAGGAAATGAAACGACAGCTGCGAATAGATGTATTGAATCAATTGCAAAACTTATCAAAAGAAAACCATGCTGAAAAAAGTACATTCCTTCATCAACATGTTTGGCAGTATATAAAAGATAAGTCTGTACAGTCTGTTGCCGTAACCATTTCCTCATACCCTGAAGTTGATACAAAACGTTTGATTGAATGGCTGTGGGAAGCAGAAAAAGATGTGTACGTTCCGAAAAGTGACTTTTCTACACGACAGATGAAGTTTATAAAGATCACCTCATGGAATGATGTTAAACCTGGCTTTAAAGGGATCTTAGAGCCAATTGAGAGCAGTCCTGAATCTACAACATTTGATTTAGTTATAGTTCCAGGAGTGGTCTTTTCGAAAGATGGATATCGTATCGGTTTTGGTGGAGGTTTTTATGATCGTTTTTTAGAAGAGTACAAGGGAGAAACGCTTTCTTTGGCATTTGAAACCCAGCTCCGAGATGCCGTGCCGTATGAAAGCCATGATATCCCCGTGAAGCATCTCGTTTTACAAGATGGTATTTTTGATACAAGTAGGTGAACAAAGTGGAATCATTTTATGACGTCCAGCAGTTATTAAAGAAATTTGGTATTTTTGTTTACACAAAGGATTTACAGGCAGATGTAGATCTTATGGAATTTGAGCTGTATGAATTGCACAGTTCGGGTTTGTTATCGACTGATGACTATATTAAAGCTAAGCTAATTATTCGAAATCGCGTATCAAAAGGGATATAAATACATGAACGATTTACAATTGACTATGACTTTTGGTGTAAAATTTATAAATTTTGAAACTAATTAGGACTAAATCCGTCTAATAGAGGGTATTATATTTACGTTATGTAAAGATTTTATGGAATATGTGAAGAGTATCCACATATATTGAAGGAGGAGTGGCCATGAAAAAACGGTCTACACATTCTTTACTATTTGCTGCAATAGTATTGACTTGGTTAAAAACATTTACTGTTTATCATACAAGTTTTGACTTGAAATTAGAAAACATCATGCAGCAGTTTATTTTATTTTTAAATCCATTAAGTTTTATTTTAGTGTTCTTTGGTCTTTCTTTGTTTTTCTCTAAAGAAAGTAGCCGTCGTCGATTTATCTTGGCTGGAGCAACAATTTTATCTATTGTTCTTTACGCAAATGTAGTGTTCTACCGATTCTTTACTGACTTTATTACACTACCCGTTTTGTTCCAAACTAGTAACTTCGGAGATCTCGGAAGTTCTGCAAAAAATAGTATTTATTTCACGGATATCTTTTACTTCGTAGATGTCATCTTGTTGTTCGTAATTGCTCGTAAACTCACGAAACAAAATACAGAAATTGTGCAAAAGCAAATTCACCGGAAGGCATACTTTGTGTTTGCTGCTGCAATTTTCTTTCTAAATTTAGGGCTTGCAGAGATTGAACGTCCACAGTTATTGACGCGCAGCTTTGATCGTGAAATGCTTGTTAAAAATATCGGCACATACAACTACCACATCTATGATGCGTATGTGCAATCAAAATCCCAAGCGCAGCGTGCATTTGCTGATGGTAGTGAAC
The DNA here is from genome assembly GCF_041475995.1 of Chryseomicrobium imtechense. Lineage (NCBI taxonomy): Bacteria > Bacillati > Bacillota > Bacilli > Caryophanales > Caryophanaceae > Chryseomicrobium > Chryseomicrobium imtechense. The sequence continues at coordinate 223,856 of NZ_JBGOBM010000002.1, forward strand.
TTGTAGAAGTGAATAACTACGTCCGAGCAAATCATGTGGATAGCCCTTCACCTCTTGAAGGAATTGCAAAAGATAAAAATATCATCGTGGTTTCAATGGAGTCGATTCAAAACTTCGTAATTAATGAAGAAATGAATGGAGAAGTTATTACACCATTTCTAAATGAATTGACGCAAGATCCGGATACGATGTATTACTCAAATTTCTATCATCAGACAGGACTTGGAAAGACATCTGATTCAGAATTTATCGTTGAAAATTCACTTTATCCACTTGGTGGGGGAGCGGTATTCTTCACGCATGGTGGAAATACGTACAACTCTCTTTCTGAACGTTTAGGTGAAAATGGCTACCATACATCTGTAATGCATGCCAACAATAAAAGTTTTTGGAACCGTGATATGATGTATCAATCTCTTGGCATTGAAAAATTCTTTGATATTGATAGCTACACGATTGAAGAAGGTCAAGCGGTCAACTGGGGAATGAAAGATATTCCATTCTTTGAACAGTCTGTGGAATTGATGAAAGACATTCCACAACCGTTCTACACACGTATGATTACATTAACAAATCACTATCCATTTACATTGGATGAAGAAGATAAATTTATTCCAGAGTATGACTCTAACTCTGGAACACTAAATCGTTATTTCCAAACAGTGCGCTACATGGATGAGTCACTTCGTGTATTGTTTGATGAGTTAAAAGCAGCTGGTTTGTATGAAGATTCAATCATTGTAATGTACGGTGATCATTATGGTATTTCTGAAAACCATAACCGTGCAATGTCTCAATATCTAGGGGAAGAAGTTACTCCTTACGTTTCTTCAGGCCTTCAAGAGGTACCTCTATTCATCCATATCCCAGACAGTGGAATGGGTGGAGAGAAAACAGATATCGCAGGTCAAATCGATTTACGCCCAACAATTTTACACATGGCTGGAATTGATTCGTCTAAGGATATTCAGTTAGGTACTAACTTGTTTGCAGAAGATCGTGAACAGAAAGTAGTTTTCCGTGATGGAGGTTTTACTACAGAAGATTTCGTTTTCACGAAAAACACATGTTATGATGCGAAAACAGGCCTTGAAATTGAAGCTGTAAATTGTGAAGAACAAGCAGCAGCTGCCAACCAAGAATTAAATTACTCGGATCAATTGATCAATGGAGACTTATTACGATTCTATAATCGTGAGACAGGCCAGTTATTGATTGAAGAGGGTTCAGTAGAAGAGCCAGTAGAAGAACCTGTAGTAGAATAAAAGAAGTGGACCAGTACCTTACTTGATTAAATTCAAGATAAGGTGCTGGTTTTTTATTTTGGAAATCCCTCCACCCAGAACGCCATTTCCTGGGTGGGTTTCCCCGAGCCTCCCCACGTAAGATGAAAGAAGAGCACTTTCATCTTCGTTGCCGGGTCTCGTGAAAACCCAGATGGCCCGGGAAATAACGTCCTGACCTCCGGGATTTCCTATAAGGGGCCTGTCACCTATAAAAAATTGTCGGCATCAAACTGAACGAACGTTCATCGGATGAATAAGTAATTTATTCTGCACTAATCAGGATTTCTTCTACTGAAACTGATTTTTCTTCTACACTAACCGTGATTTATTCTACCGAAGTACTATTATGGAAACTAATCCAAAACTCAGACCTGATTTCTTAAGGGTCTTACTACTAAAATCTTATGACTTTCGCAATCGACAAGTGGAGGTAGTGAGTTCCCGGGGTGACGTTCTATTAATCTAAATGGAATCGAGTTGCACCTCCTAGAAATCCCGCAAGAAGCCATCGCATCCCATAAAGTAAAGAGCGCTTCACGGGCTCCGCTGTCATCTTGCACAATTTCTGAACAGTCGGCTCCACATCTAATTACAGTGGAGGCGAGAAGTGCAAGCTTCTCGTATGCCAAGAGGTGGCTCCGGTATGCTCCCCCTGGAACTCACTGCCATAGCGCCAGAGATTGAGTCGACTTCACATCTACATAAACAAAAAAGCCTCCCCTAATCGGGAGGCTAAGTTGCTCATGCATGCATGAAATTAGTGTAATCCTGGTGGATATCCTTGGAAGATAACCGTCGCAACCGAAAAGAAACCAAATACTAAAACAGTTGCGGCATTAAAGAATACGCCTAAGAAATTTCTTTCTTTAAACGCTTGGTACGTTCCAACGATAGCTAAGATCGTTGTTAAACCAAAAATAACGATTAATAAGTTCATGGATGACACTCCTTTCGACATCAGAAAATGAATGCCGTAAACAAATATTCCTCTTTTATTTTACGTTGTTCCTGCGCATTTGTCGAGTAGGATTCATGACATTTGTTTGAACGTTCGGTTACACTAAGTAGGAGGTGAAATTATGACAACGATTCGAAGATTACCACTCGGACCCATTCAAACAAATTGTTATATCGTACGAAAAGGAAATGCCGCACTCATTATTGATCCAAGCGACGAACCTGCAAAAATTACGCAAGCACTTGAACAATCTAATGTACGCCCTATCGCTATTCTTTTAACGCATGCCCATTTTGATCACATTGGAGCTCTTCAGGCGATGGTTGATAAGTATTCGATTCCTGTGTATTTGCATAAAGCAGAAGAAAAATGGCTGTCTGACCCAATGAAAAATGGGTCAGGAAAATATGCTGAGCTTCCAAATGTAGAAGTAGCAGTCGAAATCACACCTGTTAGCGAAGGGAAGTTAACACTCGAAGGATTTGAAATTGACGTACTTGAGACACCAGGCCACTCTCCAGGAAGTGTCAGCTATTCATTTAAAGAGCATGGGTTTGTTGTGAGTGGGGATGTATTATTCAGAGGGAGTATCGGTCGTACGGACCTTATCGGCGGCGATTTAAAACTCTTAATGCAATCAATTACACGTAAGCTTGTTGAATTACCAGAAGATACGGTTGTGTATTCCGGTCATGGTGAAGAGACAACGATTCAACAGGAATTAGATACGAATCCGTTCCTAAACGGTTTTTAAATAAAAAAGACCAGAGTCTCGATAAGAGAATCTGGTCTTTTTTGGATTAGTGACTTGCTCCTGGTACGTGAATGAATGATGCATAGTACGTAAATCCTGCAAAGAAAAACATGAGGTACGCACCGAAGATATACATATACATACGTTCAGATAAGTTCAAGAAACCAAGAAGAAGAAATAATCCGGTGTTTGCTAACATGATCAATGAAGCTGGAACCATATCGCCAAGGTAGAACATGACAGAGAAAATACCTGTCCAAAAAGCCATTACTTTATACATATTGCCCATCATAATTAGAGTCCCTCCTTTTAACGGCAGACGAATCACACTCTTATTATAATGTATTGGACAAACGAATGTAAACAGAATCTCACCTCGAAATGACAATGACAAGATGTTGTCACATCTTGCCTTCATTTAATAAAGTTCTGATAATTCAGAAATAATGCTAGACAGACAATTTTGTTTAGGTATACTTAAACTACATTCTGGTGGCGATGCAGGATGTACTGGAGAAAAGGAGCTAGCTTTGTCTGAACTAAATCCAATTGAAAAGAAGAGCAAAGAATTGCTTGAAAAAGCGATTTTATTTGAAGCGTCAGATCTTCATTTTATACCTATAGAAAAAAGTTATCAGCTGTTGTTCAGAAGAAATCAACAAATGTTCGATGCCGGTAAAATCCCCCATGCATTCGGTGATCGAATTGTTACGTACTTCAAATTTTTATCCTCACTTGATATTACCAATAAGCGAAATCCTCAAAGTGGTGCATTTGAAATGCCCTTCGACTCTTTATTTTACAATTTCCGTGTTTCTACCCTATCATCTGTTTCCAAAAGAGAGAGTATGGTAATTCGCATTGCCAAACCCAATGTAAGTGTTCCTATTGATGAAATTAGTTTAAGTGCCTCACAAGCAGTCCAATTACGTAAAATTGTCGCGTCACGACAAGGTTTGGTTTTGCTAATAGGTCCTACTGGCTCTGGGAAATCTACGACGATGTATGCTCTAACGAAGTATTGCTCCAATGAGCTGGCACGCCACGTGATCTCTTTGGAAGATCCTGTTGAAGTTAGCCAAGACTATTTATTACAAGTTCAAGTCAACGAAGGCGCAGGTCTTACCTATTCTGCAGGACTCCGAGCGATACTACGGCATTCTCCAGATGTCATCTTAATAGGTGAGATACGTGACAAAGAGACAGCTAAAATTGCAGTGGAGGCAGCTCTAACTGGCCACCTAGTAATTTCAACAATTCATGCGAAAGACGCAATCGGTGCGATTTACCGTTTACTTGATTTAGACGTAACGCTTGAAGAAATCAACCAAGTTTCGCGCGCATATATTTCTCAGCGTCTGTTACTGCGTAAACAGGTGAAGCATGCACTAGGTGCGGTATACGAAATTTTAGAGACGGACGACATCCAATCCTTGGTTGTTTCAATTCAAAATGGACAGCGACCAACAATTCCTCACGACTTATCACTTGCCTATCAAATTGAACATGCGGTTCGAGAGTAAGTGATGCATCCACAGGCACAGGCGGAACTTTTGGATAAGCTGGCTGTTACGATAGAGGAAGGAATCTCGAGTACAGATGCCCTGTTTATACTTACACCATTTTACTTATCTTCTGATAAAGTCGATGAATTAAAACGATTGTTTGAAGAAGGGGGTGAGTTATCGATGGGTTTTCACTATCTTGGTTATTCCTCTGCTATTGTAGAATCCATCAAATTAGCAGAAGTTCACGGCCAAATAAGTCGCATTTTTAAAGTGACGGCGCATAATTTACGTGTCCGATACAACTTAAAACAAAAGGCAATCCGGACCCTTAGCTACCCAGTCGGACTATTGTTCTTCATGTCTCTGTTATTTGTTGTCTTCAAATTATATTTCCTTCCGATTTTTCGTCCCATTATTGAACGTGCAAATCCAGAAGCTGTGACCTATGTAGAGATAGTCTTTTCTTTGCCATTTTATTTTATAACTGGAGCCGCTATTTTGTTCGTCATGATGGCGTGTGTAATAGGTAGTATGAGAAGAAAACCCAATACCCACCGTTTTCGACAATTCCGTATTATCCGAAAGTACCAAAACGAACTGACTGGATATATGCTATCAAAAGACTTGAGTATGTTACTTGAAAGTGGTTTTACCATTGCAGAATCACTTCGCTACATGGAGTCCAACCGTTCAGAACTTTTAAAGTCATCGGCAACTGCTACGCTCTTTCATCTGAATAGTGGTCATTCATTTTCAAAAGCTATGCATTTATCTGGGTGGTTCACAAAAGCATTGATTCGATATGTGGAATATGGTGAAATCCATGGTTATATTGCGAAGGAACTTGAATTGTTTCAAGAGTTTACAATGGATACTCTTGAGCGAAAAGTCACAAAAGCGATTGCAATAATGCAACCAGTCTTATTTTTAGTATTGGGCGCTTTAGTGGTGAGTGCCTATTTATCGTTAATGTTACCGATGTACAATCTACTATCACTTTAGGAGGAATTCAATATGAGATGGCTTAAAAATCAAAAAGGTTTTACTTTAGTAGAAATGATGATCGTTTTATTAATTATTTCTGTATTATTGCTTGTGACAATTCCTAATATCGCACGACAAACCGCGACGATTGATGAAAAGGGATGCGAGGCCTATCGCACGATGCTTTCTAGTCAAATCGAGTCTTATAAACTCGAGTTTAAGAAAAAACCAGACCTTGCTGACTTACAGTCAGAGGGATTTGTAAAAGAGGGTCCATTGGTCTGCCCAGACGGTACCGAATTAACGATAGCTGCAGGTGTAGTTAACAATAAGTGAAGCGTATGAAGAATGAGTCAGGTTTTACATTTCCGGAAGCACTCGTTGTATTACTCATTGCTACACTAGTACTTAGTTTTTCAATTCTATACAGCTATCGAACTTCTATAAAAATAGAGGAAACGCAATTCTTCTTACTCCTGAAACAGGATATTTTGTCTGCGCAAGTCTCCTCCATCGAGCAAAAACGTCCTTATGCCGTAAATTTTTCTTCCGCACAAAAAGTTTATACAATACATTCGGGAATTAATGAGCTTAAACGAGTCAAGTTTCCTGACAGTGTTAGGTTTAAAGATACCTCTTATTTATCAATCATCCAATTTACTGCGGATGGATCAATCACTTCCTTTGGGACCGCAATCTTTGTAACTTCAAAAGGAGATAAGACCATTACGGTTCATATTGGGAAAGGGAGGGTGCAGCTTGAATGAACGCGGATGGAGTACAGTAGAGGCGCTTGCTGCATTTAGCTGTTTGTTAGTGTTGATTTTCACGACCGTTCCATTAGTGACTGCGATGACTGAAAATCTTACTGCCTCAAAATTCGATTATTTCACTACTTTAGCGGAATATGAATTGGTTGGTAAATCAGAAGGGAGACTTGTCTTAGATAATGAAATCTATACAAGTTATTGGAAGGGAGAGATGTGGTGCATTGCCAAAAATGGAGAGGAACTCTCTTGCCGAGAATAAAAAGTGAGAAGGGATTTACACTAGCAGATCAGCTCTTGCAAATTCTGGTGCTAGGTCTCACCACTACACTTTTGTTAGTTTTTTCTGCGGTACTAGCAGACTATGTAAAAAATACTGAGAGTGCGGAGCATCAGGAATTCGATCAATTCTGGTTGGAATTTACGCATTTGATTCATTCCAGCAGCCACGTTAGTCCGCACTTTTCTTCGTGTTCCTTAAACATCGTGCAACAAACAACAGTGCATCGCTATGAAAAAGTAGGGACACGGATTCGTAAATCTAAGAACGGGGCAGGAAATGAACCGATGCTGTTGAATGTCTCGTCCTGCACAATAAAAGTAGATGAAAATAAAGTTGTACTCTCTGTGGAGTTGCTGTCTGGTGAAACGTTTAAAAGGGAGACTTATCGAGATGTTGTATTCTAGAGGGTATATCTTGCCACTCACCTTATTAATTGTTCAACTACTTCTCGTAGCCATGTTGTTTGGATCGGCGCATTACCTCGCTCAACTCAACTTTTATGATTCTCTGGAAAAAATCTATAGGGAGAAGGCAGAGCAGCGGTGGATAGTGTATACTGAAAAAAACAAATCGAAGTAAATGAGTGAGTGTAGTGAAAAAAGTCTACTTAATCGGCTTTATGGGCTGTGGAAAAACGGCAATCGGAAAGCGACTGAGCTTCGCACTTCGAATACCCTTCTATGACATGGACAAAGAAATCGTCAAACAACAAGGCATGTCCATTCCAGAAATTTTTGAACGATATGGTGAAGCCCATTTTCGAAAGCTCGAGACCGAATTTTTGGCAGGATTTAGAGATGAGTATTGTATAATCTCTACCGGTGGAGGTGCGGCTATAGCAGAAGAGAACAGGAAGCTTATGCGAGAGACAGGACTTGTATTGTTTTTAAATGCAGTGTTTCCAGATATTTGGATGCGAATTCACCGCGACAAAAATCGTCCGATTGTCCAGCGCAGTACTCGTGAACAAATTGAAAAATTGTACAATGAAAGGCTTCCATTTTACAAAAAAGCAGCCCATATTGTCATTCGAACAGAAGGAAAAACGTTGCGACAGATAACAGAATACTGTGCATTTCAAGTAAATCGTTTAAAAGGCGAACATTAATTACTTATTTTCATTATATAGTTCGTGTATAAACTCAAAAACAGAAAAAGATTGCGTTTTCAATACGTGAATGTTAGGATGTAGGTATTGAAAACAGCATAAATTGCGGATGAAGGTACGGGGAGAGAACGCATTTTGCGTCGCCGAAGGAGCAAATGTCTAGTACATGAATCTCTCAGGCAAAAAGACTCGGACTGGACGCACCTCTGGAGAGAGCTAAACACTAGCCACCAAAGAAGATAAGCCTATGGCAAAACTTTCAGGTAACAGGACAGAGACCCACGAAATTGGGTTTCTGTCTTTTTTTATGCGAAAAATTCACAATACTATGAATTCAACTGAGGAGGAATAGATTTGAAACGTACACCTTTGTATGATTTGTATGCTGATTACGGAGCAAAAACGATTGATTTTGGTGGATGGGACCTTCCTGTGCAGTTTTCTAGCATTAAAGAGGAGCATGAAGCTGTCCGTACAAAAGCAGGCTTGTTCGATGTATCCCATATGGGAGAAGTCTGGATCACTGGGGCAGATAGTGAAGCATTCATTCAAAAGCTTGTCACGAACGATATCTCGAAGCTCGTACCTGGTAAAGCGATGTATGCGGCGATGTGTTACGAAGACGGCGGAACAGTTGATGACTTGTTAGTGTATAAATTTGATGATGAAAAGTATTTGTTAGTCGTAAATGCATCCAATATCGACAAAGACGTAGCTTGGATGAACGAGCATGTCTCAGGCGACGTTCATATTGACAATCAATCGGATGACTGGGGGTTACTTGCGCTCCAAGGTCCAGCAGCTCAAGAATTCCTTCAAAATTATACAGAAACACCTCTAGCAGACTTAAAATTCTTTACGTTTGTTGAGGGACAAGTCGATGGTAAAGACGTAATCATTTCTCGCACAGGGTATACGGGAGAAGACGGTTTCGAGCTATATGCAAAAAACGAAGTACTTCCTGATTTATTTACAACTCTTTTATCTTCAGGTGAAGTCGTACCAGCAGGTTTGGGAGCACGTGATACGCTGCGTTTTGAAGCATGTTTACCTCTTTATGGTCAAGAATTATCAAAAGATATCTCACCACTTGAAGCTGGAATTGGCTTTGCGGTTAAAACAGCGAAAGAAGATCTCATTGGAAAAGATGCAATTGTCGCAAAAGGCAAACCACGTAAACTTGTCGGTATCGAAATGATCGATAAAGGAATTCCTCGTCACGGATACAAAGTATTCGTTGGAGACGTAGAGGTAGGCGAAGTGACAACAGGTACACAATCACCAACTTTAAAGAAAAACATCGGTCTTGCCCTCCTAAAGGCTGACTATACGGAACTCGGTCAAGAGGTTGAAGTTGAAATTCGTAATAAGCGTCTAAAAGCAGTGACTGTAGCAACGCCATTTTACAAGCGACAAAAATAAAAGGAGCGATCCAGTTATGATCAAACACCGTTACTTACCAATGACTGAGCAGGATCAAAAGGAAATGCTCGAAACAATTGGAGTATCTTCTATTGATGAGTTATTTTCTGATATCCCTGAAAAAGTTCGATTCAAAGGGGAGTACAATATCAAACCTGCAAAATCGGAAACAGCGTTACTAAAAGAGTTAACAAAAATGGCTGCAAAAAATGCAGACAGCCGACGTTACGCATCGTTTATCGGAGCAGGCGTCTACGATCACTTCAAACCAACGATTGTCGACCATGTGATTTCTCGCTCTGAGTTCTATACGGCGTACACACCGTATCAGCCAGAAATTTCACAAGGTGAATTGCAAGCAATCTTTGAATTCCAAACGATGATTTGTGAATTGACAGGGATGGAACTTGCGAACTCTTCTATGTATGACGGCGGAACTGCACTTGCAGAGGCTGGAAATTTAGCGGCAGGCCACACACGTCGCAAAAAGATTTTGATTTCTGAAGCTGTACATCCGGAGTACCGTGATGTTGTAAAGATGTATGCGCACGGTCAAAATATTGCTGTTGAAGTTGTTGCACAGAAAGACGGGAAGACAGACCTTGCAGCATTAAAAGAGCAATTATCAAATGAGATTGCAGCCGTAATGATTCAATATCCAAACTTCTTTGGCCAACTTGAAGACATGCAAGCTATTTCAGACATGACGCACGAACACGGTGCCCTATTTGTAAGCTCTTCCAACCCACTCGCATTAAGCGTGTTAACACCACCAGGTAAATTCGGTGCGGACATTACAGTTGGAGATGCGCAAGTGTTTGGGATTTCTGAAGCATTCGGAGGACCACACTGTGGTTACTTTGCGGTTTCGGGGAAATTGATGCGTAAAGTGCCAGGTCGCTTAGTTGGTGAAACGACTGACGATCAAGGGCAACGTGGCTATGTATTGACACTTCAAGCGCGCGAACAGCATATCCGTCGGGATAAAGCGACATCAAACATCTGTTCAAACCAGGCATTGAATGCTTTAGCTGCAAGTGTTGCGATGACCGCTCTTGGAAAGCAAGGCACAAAACATATGGCGATTCAAAACATCGCGAAGACAGCATACGCGAAGCAAGCTTTTGAAGCAGCTGGATTCAAAGTAGTATTTGATGGCGCACACTTCAACGAAATCGTTGTGAAACTACCAGGCAGTGTAGAAGGTTTGAATGTTCATCTACTAGAAAAAGAAATTATCGGTGGACTACACCTAGGCACATATTATAAAGATCTTCAAGATCACGTATTAGTTGCGGTAACTGAGCAACGCACGAAAGAAGAAATCGATGCACTTGTGCAGGAAATGGGGGCTTATTATGCATAAAGATAACCAACCCTTGATTTTTGAACTATCCACTGAAGGCCGAATCGGCTATAGCTTGCCAGATTTAGATGTACCAGAAGTTGATCTTTCTTCTCTTCTGCCTGAAGGTATGTTGCGCGCGGAAGAAGCAGAGCTTCCAGAAGTATCAGAGTTAGATATTATGCGTCATTACACGGCACTTTCAAATCGAAACCACGGTGTAGACTCAGGTTTCTACCCACTTGGTTCATGTACGATGAAATACAACCCGAAAATCAATGAGAGCGTTGCGCGTTTCCCTGGATTTGCTAACGTTCACCCATTACAAGATGAATCATCTGTTCAAGGTGCAATGGAATTGATGTACGACCTTCAAGAGCATTTGATTGAAATTACGGGTATGGATGATGTAACACTTCAACCAGCAGCTGGAGCTCACGGAGAGTGGACTGCTCTTATGATGATTCGTGCGTTCCACGAGTCAAACGGTGATCACCATCGTACAAAAGTAATTGTTCCAGATTCAGCGCACGGAACAAACCCAGCATCAGCAACAGTTGCGGGCTTTGAAACAGTAACTGTTAAATCAGATGAGTTCGGTCTAGTGGATTTAGAAGATCTACGCCGCGTGGCAGGTGATGACACAGCTGCGCTTATGCTGACAAACCCGAACACACTCGGATTATTTGAAGAGCATATTTTAGAAATGGCGAGCATCATTCACGGTGTCGGCGGAAAGCTTTACTATGACGGAGCAAACTTAAATGCGGTTATGTCAAAAGCACGCCCTGGCGACATGGGCTTCGATTGTGTTCACTTGAACTTGCATAAAACATTCACAGGTCCTCACGGTGGTGGTGGTCCAGGTTCTGGTCCAGTTGGCGTGAAGAAAGATTTGATTCCGTTCTTGCCAGCACCAGTCCTTGTGAAAAAAGATGACCGTTACACATTTGATTACGACCGTCCACAAGCAATCGGACGCGTAAAACCGTTCTACGGAAACTTTGGAATCAACGTACGTGCATACACGTACATTCGTTCAATGGGGCCAGACGGGCTAAAAGCGGTAACAGAATATGCCGTATTAAACGCAAACTATATGATGCGTCGTTTAGAGCCGTTCTTCGACCTTCCATACAACCGCCACTGTAAGCATGAGTTTGTACTAAGTGGTCGTCGTCAGAAGAAACTGGGTGTACGTACACTGGATATGGCAAAACGCTTGCTTGACTTTGGCTATCATCCGCCAACAATCTACTTCCCGTTAAATGTAGAAGAGGGAATGATGATTGAGCCGACGGAAACAGAGTCTAAAGAAACGTTAGATGCATTCTGTGATGCATTGATTCAAATCGCAAAAGAGACAGAAGAGAATCCAGAAATGGTGCAAAATGCGCCACATACGACGGTGATCGGTCGTCTAGATGAAACGAAAGCAGCGCGTAAGCCTGTGTTGCGATATTCAAAGTAAGATGTGGAGAACGCCACTCGTGATTTTGCGAGTGGCGTTTTATTTTGTGCGTTTGGCAATTGTGTCTTGAGATTCGATGGATAAATGGAAAGATTCAGTGGCTAAGTCGAAAGATTCGACGGTTATTTCCTGACGTTCACCACTTCCTGGTATTATGGAAACTATTTCGCGCATCTTTCTAAAATCACCCAAGACCTTACCATTTAAATCATTAATCAATAAAAAACAGCATCCACTCTAAAAGGAAGAGTAGATACTGATTTCATTAACGATTTATTTGGATTTGATCTTACCTGTCCACTTACGGAAGCCGCCCTCTAACTGATAGAGCTGGTCATATCCGTTCTTTTTAAGTGTGAGAGCTGTACGGGCGCTGCGAGCACCGCTTTGACAGTACAAGTAAACGGGCTTGTCTTTGCGAATTTCTTTCATACGCGTACGCATTTGACTTGCAGGAATATTACGGGCACCTAGAATATGACCACCGTCAAATTCCTTTGGTTCACGTACATCGATTAACTGCGCTTTGCGATATCCCTGGATAAATTCATCCTGAGAGAGCGTCGTCACAGATTTCTTCATTTTCATTCCAGTAAAGAATGTGTAAATCCCAAACACAATGATGGCACCTAAAATACCTAAGACGATTTCTAACAACTTCATTACTCCCTTCTCTATTTCTATTATAATGTAGTAGTGTAGAGAGATTCAATGATAAACGGAGGCAATTCAATGACAAACACTTGGTATTTCCTTGATTCCGGTAAACAAGACGCCGCATACAACATGGCTTTAGACGAAGCGCTGCTTGAATGGCATTCGGAAGGACTCATCCCACCTATCATTCGCTTTTATCAATGGCAACCTGCTGCATTATCAATTGGTTATTTCCAACGGGTGGAACGCGACATCAATTTGCAGGCTGTAAAAGACATGGGACTTGATTTTGTAAGAAGACCCACAGGAGGACGCGCAGTATTACATGAAGATGAACTGACGTACAGCGTCATCGTCTCAGAAGACTACCCGGACATGCCTAAGACGGTAACAGAAGCGTACCGCGTGATTAGTGAAGGTATTTTACAGGGGTTTCGCAATCTCGGAATGCAGGCACAATTTTCTATTCCTAAAACGGAAAGCGATCGTGAGTCCTTAAACCAACCAAAATCAGCTGTCTGTTTCGATGCGCCGTCTTATTATGAATTGGTTGTGGAGGGCAAGAAAGTTGCGGGATCTGCACAAACACGTCAACGTGGCGTGATTTTACAGCATGGAGCAATTCTTGTGGATTTAGACGAAGAAAAATATATTAACTGTTTTTCTTATAGTTCTGAAGACCACAAAGAAAAAGTGAAAAAGAGCTTAGGGCAAAAAGCTATCTCAATCAACAAAATAGTATCAAATCCGGTAACGGTTGATCACTGCATTCCCGCTTTCCGTGATGGCTTTGAATCGGCTCTAAATATTCACCTCACTTCTTTTTCTCTTGATGAACAACAGCAAGCATATGTGAAGAATCTAGCTGCATCAAGGTATCGCTCACCAGAATGGAATTTTAGAAAATAATCGCCACTTCTGGGCTATGGAATTCCACCGAAATAGGTTCAAAGTTTCATATTTTGAAAGAGGTCAGTTCAAACTAGACATTCAATATATTGTGCTTTATGATTTCTATATACACTATATATTGTGTCAAGAAGTGAATAATCTATTTCGGGAGGAATTTACATGGTCTCACCATCTACTCTACAAACACATCAACAAGCTATCCAACAATTGAACGAAGCAATCAAGAAATTTCCTCAAGTTCACCCCATCACACCAGATATGAAGTTAACACACAAGGGCGTCTCACGACTGGTGATGATCGATCGTTATTCCTTCAAAGATACGGAGAAAAAAACACTCCAAGCAGATGATTTTGTTGTACTAACAGTAAAAGAAGACCCAAAATTCCCTGCGCGTGGACTTGGGCAAATCGTCTCAATAGATTGGGACAAGAAAACAGCTGTCGTTCGCATTGATGAAGAATATCGCAGTGCAATCGACGACCCTGAAAAAGCAAAGACAGGTGAAATCACACGACCGCTATCTGTGATTGAAAAACCACTTGAGCTTTTTTATGAGCAAATCGCTCTTCGCAATGCAACAGGACTTGCAAGTGTTGAAACGACAGAAGAAAAACGCAAAGAATGGTTCGAGAAATTTTACCAACAACTTGTTTCACTTAATTTCATCCCAGCTGGACGCGTCATTTACGGAGCAGGCGCTGAAACAGACGTAACGTACTTTAACTGTTACGTGATGCCATTTGTTCCAGATTCACGCGAAGGAATTAGTGATCACCGCAAACAAGTTATGGAAATCATGAGTCGTGGAGGGGGAGTTGGAACAAATGGTTCTACACTTCGTCCTCGGAACACACTTGCACGTGGAGTGAACGGGAAATCTTCAGGATCTGTCTCGTGGCTCGATGACATTGCGAAATTAACACATCTTGTTGAACAAGGCGGATCTCGTCGTGGAGCGCAAATGATTATGCTTGCAGACTGGCATCCAGATATTGCGGAGTTCATCATCTCTAAGATGCAAAATCCGCGAATTTTGCGGTATTTGATCGAGAATACGCATGATGAATGGATTACACAACTCGCAAAAGATAAATTAAAATTTAAGCCACTTTCCATGCAGGAAGAACAGATGTACCAAGGGATTGTCAATTACAAAGCAATTCCAGGGTTGGGCGGCTTTAGTGAAGCAATCATTCGTGATGCGGAATCTAAACTACGTGATGGTGGACACTACAGTGTTCATAATTCAGAGTTCTTAACGGGTGCAAATATTTCTGTCACACTGACGAAAGAGTTCATGCAAGCTGTTGAAGACGATTCGGAGTTTGATCTTCGCTTCCCAGCTGTTGAGAACTACTCGAAAGAAGATATGGAAGTATACAACAGAGAATGGCATAAAGTTGGAGATGTTCGCGAATGGGAGCAAATGGGCTATGAAGTGCGCACATACCGCACGATCAAAGCACGCGAGCTTTGGAACCTCATCAATATTTGTGCTACGTACTCTGCAGAGCCTGGTATTTTCTTTATCGACAATGCCAATGACAAGACGAATGCAAAAGCATACGGTCAAAAAGTAGTGGCTACAAACCCATGTGGAGAACAACCACTTGCACCATACAGTGTGTGTAATCTTGCAGCGGTCAACCTCGCTCAATTCGCACAAAAAGATACGAAAACAGTAGATTTTGAAGGGCTGAAAGAAACAGTACGTGTCGGTGTTCGCATGCAAGATAATGTAATTGATGCGACACCATACTTCTTAGAAGAGAATAAAGTACAAGCTCTTGGAGAGCGTCGTGTAGGGCTTGGCGTAATGGGACTTGCGGATCTACTGATTTACTGTGAGAAACCATATGGCTCAGATGAAGGAAATGTACTCGTTGATGAAATCTTCAAAACAATTGCTGAAACAGCTTATGAGACATCTGTTGAACTTGCGAAAGAACGCGGAAGCTTCCCGTTTTTAGTCGGTGATACAGAACAAGAGACAGAGCGCCTTCGCAAAGCATTCACAGAGACAGGCTTCATGCAAGGAATGCCTGAGGAGATTCGCGCGTCTATTCTGGAATCAGGAATTCGTAACTCGCATCTATTGACGGTGGCACCAACAGGTTCTACTGGAACGATGGTTGGAGTATCGACTGGACTTGAGCCATACTTCTCGTTCACTTACTATCGTAGCGGCCGTCTTGGTAAATTCATCGAAGTAAAAGCGGATATTGTCAGTGAGTACTTAGAGCGCAATCAGGATGCATCTTCTGAAACACTTCCAGAGTGGTTTGTGACGGCAATGGAATTAAAACCAGAAGCACATGCAGATGTGCAGTGTATCATTCAGCGCTGGATTGATTCATCTATCTCGAAAACTGTAAACGCGCCAAAAGGGTATACGGTTGAACAAGTAGAAGGCGTATACGAGCGTCTTTACCATGGCGGTGCAAAAGGTGGAACAGTTTATGTCGACGGTAGCCGTGACTCGCAAGTATTGACACTAAAAGCAGAAGAAAATGATATGACAGAAGTGCAAGATGAAGTAGTAGAACAAAAACGACCAATCGTTTTAATCGATACAATTCAAGATCTTCGCAGCACAAATGTGACAATCGGTTCAGAAGTTGGCAACACGTGTCCAGTGTGTCGTAAAGGGACGGTTGAGGAACTTGGTGGCTGTAACACTTGTACAAACTGTGGAGCGCAGTTGAAGTGTGGACTTTAATTCATAACTAATACGTTAAAAAGCATTTTCTCTGGTACTCTATGGGAAAATGCTTTTTATGTGTCATTGAAGGATAGCGGAATCGTTTTCGGCTATGCTACACTAAGACTAGTGTTTAAATAGGAGGCCAACTACATGAAATTGCAAAAAGTACGCAAGTCATTAACCGATTCTTCACTATCCGCACTACTCGTCACGAACCCATACAGCCGTCGTTACTTAACAGGTTTCACAGGGACTGCAGGAGTTGCACTGATTACGGAGTCAGATGCTTTCTTCATTACAGATTTTCGTTACACAGAGCAAGCAAATGCACAAATCGAAGGCTATACAATCATTGAGCAAAAAACCACGTTAATCGAAGCAGTTGCTGAAGTTGTGAAAGAACATCAGCTAACGAAAGTCGGTTTCGAGCAAGAAGCGATGTCTTATGCCGAGTATGATCGTTACCAAAAAGCACTCGAAACAGAACTTGTTCCGACTTCTGGAATTGTTGAAAAAATCCGCTTGATTAAGAGCGAAGACGAGCTTACTATTATTAAGCACGCATGTAAAATTGCAGATGATGCATATGAACATATCTTGACGTTCATCAAACCAGGGATGACAGAACTTGATGTCTCAAACGAATTAGAGTTCTTCATGCGAAAGCAAGGTGCAACTTCTTCTTCATTCGATATCATTGTAGCCTCCGGTGTCCGTTCAGCACTTCCTCACGGTGTCGCAACACATAAAGTGATTGAGTCAGGCGATTTTGTTACACTGGATTTCGGTGCTTATTACAATGGGTATGTCTCGGATGTAACACGTACTCTTGCAGTAGGTGAACCCACTGATCAGCTGAAAGAAATTCATCAAGTCGTACTGGAGTCTCAATTGCTTGCACTTGAAAAAATCAAACCGGGTATGACAGGGAAAGAGGCAGATGCTATTTCTCGCGACTACATCGCATCAAAAGGATATGGCCAGGCATTTGGTCATTCACTTGGTCACGGAATTGGTTTAGAAGTACATGAAGGACCTGGATTGTCATCTCGTTCAGATGTTGTATTAGAGCCGGGAATGGTTATCACAATTGAACCAGGAATTTATCTTCCGGGAATCGGTGGTGTGCGCATTGAAGATGACGCCTTAGTCACAGAAACAGGCGTTGAAAAACTGACGCATACATCAAAAGAATTAGTTATTTTATAGGAGGAAATCACATGATTTCAGTAAACGATTTTAAAACAGGCCTGACAATCGAGTTTGATGGCAACTTGTACCGCGTTATCGAGTTCCAACACGTAAAACCAGGTAAAGGCGCTGCATTCGTTCGCTCGAAACTTCGCAACCTTCGCAGTGGTTCAGTGAATGAGCGTACATTCCGTGCAGGTGAAAAAGTAGAGAAAGCACAGATCGATACGCGCAAAATGCAGTATCTTTATGCAAATGGTGACATGCACGTATTCATGGATACAGAAAGTTACGATCAAGTAGAGCTTCCTGAAACGTCTATCGAATATGAGTTGAAGTTCTTGAAAGAAAACATGGAACTAAGCATTATCCAATATAAAGGCGAAACGCTTGGTGTCGAGCTACCAAACACTGTCGAGCTTGAAGTAATCGAGACAGAGCCAGGAATCAAAGGAGATACGTCTGGTGGCGGTTCAAAAACTGCGAAACTTGAAACCGGTGTAATGGTTACTGTTCCTTTATTCATCAATGTTGGAGATCGTTTGATCATCAATACTTCAGAAGGCGCATACGTCTCACGCGCTCAATAATTTCTCATTCATCACTCGGCTATCCGGAAGCTTTGGTGAGAATTCAAGAAGATCACGTGTTAGTGAATGTATCGGCAGAGATGGTCAGTCCAGAAGAAGCGAATGACATTATCTACGCAGTGAAAAAAGAATATCCCGAAGCTACTAAAGTCCAAGTCGACTATTCAGCGTATTAAAGACTCGCCTTGTGCGAGTATTTTTATTGTTTGAAAAGTGGGAAATATAAGAGCAGGTACTAAAAAAGAGTGCGCGTTTTGTTGAAAAACGGTAGAATAGACTGTGGAAAGAATGTCATTACTTAAATAGGGGAGTTTGATAGCAATGAAAATTCAAGAAATCCGAGAAATTATCAAATTAATGGATCAATCTTCATTAGATGAATTTGTATTTGAATCAGAAGGCACAAAACTAAAACTAAAAAAACATGGCATTACGACGACGGTAGTAGAAGCACCTGTTGCTAAACCATCTGCACCACAAGTTGCTGCTCCAGTCGCTGAACAAGCAGCTCCGGCTCAAGAAGCACCAAAAGCAGCCTCTGAACAATCAGCTCCAGCTGCTGATACATCTGCCTATAAAACAATTACTTCTCCAATGGTTGGAACGTTCTATGAAGCTTCTTCTCCAGACGCAGATGCATACGTAAAAGTAGGGGACAAAGTTACTGCAAGTTCAGTCGTGTGTATCGTTGAGGCGATGAAACTATTTAATGAAATAGAGGCTGAAATCGAAGGAGAGATCGTCGAGATTCTCGTAAAAGACGGCCAATTAGTAGAATACGGTCAGCCATTGTTCTCTATTAAATAATTCATCGAAGAGGTGACGACTATGAAAAAAGTATTGATTGCCAATCGTGGCGAAATCGCAGTGCGTATAATCCGTGCTTGTAAAGAGATGGATATCCAAACAGTCGCCGTCTATTCTGAAGCTGATAAAGAAGCACTGCATGTGCAACTAGCTGACGAGGCCTATTGCATTGGACCCCGCACATCAAAAGATTCATACTTACATTTCTCAAACATTATGAGCGTTGCAAAACTAACTGGAGCCGACGGGATTCACCCAGGGTATGGGTTCCTCGCAGAAAATGCAGACTTTGCAGAACTATGTGAGACTTGCAACATCAAGTTCATCGGGCCATCTAGCTCGGCTATTTCAAAAATGGGGACGAAAGATGTCGCTCGTGAAACCATGCGTGCAGCTGGCGTTCCTGTAGTCCCTGGTTCAACAGGTATTGTAGAGACAATTGAAGATGCGAAATCTATCGCATCAGACATCGGGTACCCTGTGATCATCAAAGCCACTGCCGGTGGTGGCGGGAAAGGGATTCGTGTGGCCCGTTCTGAGGAAGAACTCGTGACAGGAATCAAAATCACGCAAAAAGAAGCACAAGCTGCATTCGGTAACCCTGGTGTATACTTAGAAAAATTCATCGAAGAGTTCCGCCACGTGGAAATTCAAGTGTTAGCAGATGGGCACGGAAATGCAATTCACTTAGGAGAGCGTGATTGTTCGATTCAACGTCGCATGCAAAAACTAGTGGAAGAAGCACCGTCTCCAGCACTTTCAGAAGCCACGCGTCAAAAAATGGGAGACGCAGCTGTAAAAGCAGCGCTTGCTGTGAATTATGAATCAGCAGGAACAGTCGAATTTATTTACGACCATATTAACGATTCGTTCTATTTCATGGAAATGAATACACGTATCCAAGTAGAACATCCTGTAACCGAAATGGTAACAGGCGTCGATTTGATCAAACAACAACTTCTTGTTGCCTCTGGAGAAGTATTGACAATCAAGCAGGAAGACATTCAATTAAATGGCTGGTCAATTGAGTGCCGGATCAATGCTGAAAACCCATCGAAAAACTTTATGCCATCCCCAGGGAAGGTCGTCATGTATCTCCCGCCAGGTGGCTACGGTGTTCGAGTTGATTCCGCAGTGTACCCAGGTTATGTAATCCCACCATTCTACGACTCAATGGTCGCTAAACTCATTGTGCATGCCCCAACGCGTGAAGAAGCTGTATTGAAGATGAAGCGTGCATTACAAGAGTTCATCGTCGACGGTGTCGAAACAACGATTCCATTCCACTTGCGTTTAATGGATCACGAAGTCTTCCGCTCAGGTGACTTTGACACGAAGTTTTTAGAAACATACGAAATCATGAAGGAGGAGACAATCAATGGCTGAAACAAAAGACCAAGAATTTTTTCAGATGTCTACAGGTAAAGGTGATCTCGGATCAATTCAGATTGCTCCTGAAGTCTTGACAGTTATTGCAGGAATCGCAGCACATGAAGTAGATGGAGTGGCTGCAACTCGTGGAAACTTTGCTGCTGGAGTTGTTGAACTCTTAGGCAAAAAAGTGCATGGCAAAGGAATCAAAACAGACATCTCTGCCAAAGGGTTGTTCATCGATGTGTTTTGTACCATTCGCTACGGTAAGGCTGTACCGACTGTTGCTCAAGAAGTTCAGCAAAATGTCCGTCAAGCGATTTTAAATATGACGGGACTTGAAGTCAAAGAAGTCAATGTTCACGTGACAGGAATTCAATTCGAAACACCTGAATCCAATTAAGTAAGAGTGCTTCACAGAACCTCTGTGAGGCACTTCTTTTTTTGATTACTCAAAAACTTTCTGAATAGGGAATTAAGTTTTGTAACCGCCATTTCTATGCTATGATGAAAAGCATAGTGAAGTGAAAAAGGAGTCAAGTCTATGAAAAGAAGAGAAGCCCGCGAGCATGCCCTGCGTGTGTTGTTCCAACTCGATCATTCCGAGATGGACGTCAATGAAGCGATGTTGCATGTGACCGAAGAAAAGGACGTGTTCTATGACACGCTTGTCAAAGGGACACTCGCGCACCGAGAAGAAATTGATGAGAGCTTAGAACAAAAACTTGAAAATTGGTCATTGAATCGTCTCCCGAAAATCGAGCGGACGATTTTACGTATGGCGGTTTTTGAGCTTGAACATACAGAAGATACACCGAAACCTGTAATTGTGAATGAAGCAATAGAATTAACAAAAGCATATGGAGACGAACAGTCTAGCCGATTTGTAAATGGCGTATTATCGAAATACATCAACAAGTAGGAGTGTGCGACATGACAGCGACAATCATTGATGGAAAAGCAATTGCAGAACAAGTAATTTTAAAAGTGAAAGACCGTGTTGAAACTTTAAAACAGTCTGGCATTACCCCAGGGCTAACGGTCGTTTTAGTGGGAGACGATCCAGCATCACAGACCTATGTAGGAAGTAAAGAAAAAACAAGCAAACGTTTAGGCATGGATTCAACTGTACTAACACGGCCGTCCACTGTAACTGGGCAAGAGTTGTTGGAACTGATTGAGAACTTGAACAATGACGAATCTGTTCATGGGATCTTAATCCAACTGCCACTTCCAGGTCATATTGATGAAAATAAAGTGTTACAAGCGATTCACCCAGACAAAGATGTTGATGGCTTTCATCCATTGAATGTTGGCAAGCTATTGTTGAATCAACACGGGTTTATTCCTTGTACACCATTTGGAGTCATTCAATTACTTGACTATGCAGCCATTCCAATTGAAGGCAAACACGCTGTCATTGTCGGACGAAGTAATATCGTCGGCAAACCGATGGGCCAACTTCTATTAAACCGCCATGCAACTGTAACCTACACGCATTCGCGCACAGAAGACCTTGCTTCATACACAAAGCAAGCAGATATTCTAATTGTAGCAACAGGACAACCGCTGATGATTACTGCTGAGCATGTTAAACCTGGCGCCGCTGTCATCGATGTCGGCATTCACCGCAACTCCGATGGCCGTCTTTCAGGTGACGTCGACTTTCATTCTGTGAAGTCTGTCGCTGGTGCGATTACACCCGTTCCGGGAGGCGTTGGTCCAATGACAATTGCAATGTTAATGGAAAATACATGTTTAAGCGCTGAACGTATGGCACAAAAAAAATAACTACACCACTCGAGCTTGTACGTCTTGTACAAGCTTCTTTTACCTAAAGGGGCGTTGGTATGACGGAACATGCGTATTTAACCGTGACAGCACTTACTCGGTATATTAAGAAGAAATTCGATGCCGATCCGTATCTAAGAAAAGTGTATGTAAAAGGTGAATTGTCCAATGTGAAATACCATTCAAATGGACATATCTACTTTACATTGAAAGATGCGGGGGCACGTATTTCCTGTGCGATGTTTGCGGGACAAGCAAGAACACTTTCATTTCGAGCTGAAGAAGGCATGAATGTTTTTGTCACAGGGGATATCAGTCTGTTTGAAAGTGCGGGGAATTATCAATTTTATGTAAAATCAATGGAGCCGGATGGCATCGGGGCATTGTTTGTGGCATTTGAGCAATTAAAACGTAAGCTCGAACAAGAAGGACTGTTTTCAGCCTCATTGAAAAAACCACTTCCGAAAATTCCACTTCACATCGGAGTCATCACATCCCCAACAGGCGCAGCGATTCGTGACATTCTAACGACGCTCGAACGTCGCTTCCCACTTGCACGTGTCACCGTGTTCTCTACACTTGTTCAAGGCTCAGGTGCAGGAGCATCTATCGTTGAATCCATCCAAAAAGCAAATCGGGTACAGGATCTAGACGTTTTAATTGTCGGACGCGGGGGTGGTTCGATTGAAGACTTATGGGCATTTAATGAAGAACCTGTCGCTCGGGCAATTGCGAACAGTCAAGTCCCTATAATTAGCGCTGTTGGTCACGAGACTGACACGACGATTGCAGATTTCGTTTCGGATTTACGTGCCCCAACACCAACTGCTGCAGCTGAACTTGCTGTACCAGACCGCGTGCAATTGGTGCGAGTACTCTCTGATCAACAAACGCGCCTGCGCACAGCAACTTCGAATAAACTATTTCATGCGAAAGACCGACTCACGCGAGTTCAAAAATCCGTTGTTTATATGGATGCCTCTCGATTATATCGTCCGTATGTAGAGCAACATCTTCGGCTACACGAACGGTTAGAATCGGTCCTCCGAATTTCAACGGATCGTTACTCAAATCACTATTCGCAGTTAACAAATCGATTGGACCATTTGTCACCAGACAAACGTGTACAAATGGAGCAAAAAGCACTCCAAACACTTACGGATCGTCTACAATATGTGGTCAAACAAAACACAACCTCCAAAAAACGTCAGTTTGTTGAGACGTTGCGCACATTAGAAGCATTGAGCCCACTACAGACGATGAAAAAAGGGTTTGTCTATACGGAAGTAGAAGGCACAGTGATTCGTTCTGTAAATCAACTTCAAAAAAATGACGAACTAACGATTCATTTTCAGGATGGAACTGCCATAGCACGTATTGAATCCATAGAAAAGGGTGAAACGAATGGAACGAACATTTGAAGAAGCGATGAAACAATTAGAAGAAATCGTACGTAAGCTCGAGCAAGGCGATGTGCCACTCGAGGAGTCAATTGACCTTTATAAACAGGGGATGGAACTATCCGCACAATGTTCAACAAAACTGCAAGAAGCTGAAAAGCAGCTTGTTCAGTTTATCTCAGCGGAAGAGGAGGTATAAGTACGTGAAAAATGTGAAAGACTTTATCGGGCAGCACCTTGAGCAAGTAGACCAGTATTTGCTCGAGGCGATTCGTACACAACCTTTAACCGACTCTCTAAAAGAGTCCATGCTATATTCTTTAGAAGCAGGGGGCAAACGTGTGCGCCCTATGCTTCTTTTGGCTGTGTTGGATGAGTTTGGTGTTCCATTAGAAAAAGGGCTTGATGCAGCATGTGCCTTGGAGTATATACATACGTATTCCCTTATTCATGACGATTTGCCGGCAATGGACAATGATGACTTACGTCGAGGGAAGCCAACCAATCATATCGTATACGGTGAGGCAACAGCGATTTTGGCAGGAGATGCTTTACTAACAGAAGCTTTCCGTCTTATTAGCTCATCAAACCAGTATACGGATAGTCAAAAAGTAGCGTTGATCACGCTTCTTTCAGAAGCAGCAGGAGCTGCCGGAATGGTCGGTGGGCAATTGATGGATATGGAGGCAGAGGGGAAGCTTGTGGAACTAGAGCACTTGCAAAAAATCCATGCACTAAAAACCGGTGCACTTCTTCGCTTCAGTATTGAAGCCGGTGCGCTTCTTGCAAATGTGCAACTTGAAGAGAAAAAAGAATTAATGACATATGCGCACGCTCTCGGTATTTTGTTCCAAGTCCAGGACGATATTTTAGATGTGACTTCTGACTCAGCTAGTCTTGGGAAGACGGCTGGTAAAGACGAAGCTGCAAACAAAAGTACCTATCCAGCGCTACTAACTTTAGAAGGTGCGATTGCTGAACGTGATCGTTATCACAAAGAAGCAGCAGGTGCTCTCACAGCAATCGGAAAGCAAGACGGGTTACTAAAAAGTTTTGCAGACTATATTAGCTACCGTGAGAACTAACTTCTCGCTGTATTTTAACAGACATTTAATGCTATTATTAAAATTACCTATAACTAGAGGAATAACAAGATAAGGTGTGTGATGGAAGTGGATCTGAATACTATAACAAGTCCATCCTTTTTGAAAACGATGTCAAACGAAGAACTCGAATCACTCAGTCAAGATGTTCGAGATTTTCTTATTGAAAAATTATCTGTAACAGGTGGTCATATTGGACCAAATTTAGGTGTTGTAGAACTGACACTCGCTCTTCATAAAGCGTTCAATTCGCCGGAAGACAAATTTATTTGGGATGTAGGCCATCAAGCTTACGTACACAAGATTTTAACGGGACGTGCAAACCAGTTTGATACGCTTCGTCAATTTAAAGGATTATGTGGATTCCCAAAACGCGTGGAAAGTGAACATGATGTTTGGGAAGCTGGACATAGTTCTACTTCTCTATCTGCAGCAATGGGGATGGCGAAAGCTCGTGATGTATTAGGAAAATCAAATCACGTCATTCCGATCATCGGTGATGGTGCATTAACAGGTGGTATGGCACTTGAGGCACTAAATCATATCGGACATGAAAAAACAAAGATGATTGTCATCTTAAACGACAATGAAATGTCAATTGCACCAAACGTCGGAGCCCTTCATAACATCTTAGGGAAACTTCGCACACATGGTTCTTACAATAAAGCAAAAGATGATATTGAGTACTTGATGAAGAAGATTCCTGCCGTTGGTGGGAAAATTGCTTCAACTGCTGAACGTGTCAAAGACAGCTTAAAATATTTGATGGTATCAGGTGCATTTTTTGAAGAGATGGGCTTCACATATCTAGGGCCAATCAACGGACATGATTTTGAAGATTTAGAGGAAAACATCAAGTTTGCTAAAAATGCTGAGGGACCAGTCATTTTACACGTTCTCACGAAAAAAGGAAAAGGGTTTAAACCAGCTGAACTCGACACAGTCGGTACGTGGCACGGTACAGGTCCTTACAAAATGGAAACAGGGGATTTTGTTAAGTCTGCTGCAAAAGGCCCTTCTTGGAGTGGCTTGATTTCAGAAACAGTTCGAACGCTCGCGCGAGAGGACAAGCGCATTGTCGCAATTACACCTGCAATGCCGGTAGGTTCCAAATTAGAAGGCTTTGCATCTGAATTCCCGGACCGTATGATTGATGTCGGGATAGCGGAACAACATGCGATTACGATGGCAGCAGGTATGGCAATGGATGGAATGAAACCATATGTGGCGATTTACTCAACTTTCTTACAACGCGCATATGATCAAATGCTTCACGATGTCTGTCGCCAAAACTTAAACGTATTTTTAGGTATCGACCGTGCTGGATTAGTAGGGGCAGATGGTGAAACACATCAAGGTGTCTATGATATCGCATTCTTGCGTCATATGCCGAACATGGTGATCATGATGCCAAAAGATGAAAATGAAGGTCAACACATGGTGAAGACGGCCATTGAGTACAATGATGGACCAATTGCTCTTCGCTATCCTCGAGGGAACGGCTTTGGTGTGCCACTCGATTCGGAGTTGAAGACAATTCCAATCGGTAGCTGGGAAGTCTTAGAACAAGGTACGGATGTAGCGGTATTGACATTTGGTACGACGATTCCAATGGCCATGCAAGCAGCTGAAGAACTAAAAGCAGAAGGTATTTCAGTAGAAGTTGTAAATGCACGCTTCATCAAACCGCTGGATGCAAATATGCTGGCCTCTTTAGCAGCACGCCAAATTCCGCTTATTACACTTGAGGAAGCCGTATTACAAGGTGGTTTTGGTAGCAGTGTTCTTGAACATTACAACGAACAGAAGCTAGATGTACCTGTTACGCGAATCGGTATTCCAGATGAGTTTATCGAACACGGTGATGTACCTGAACTTCTAAACGATATTCATATCTCTGTTGAAGATTTGAAAAAGCAAATCAAGTCACAATTGCAGCAGGCAACTGTGTAATGAGTCAAGTACCGAAAGAACGAGTGGATATTCTACTCGTTGAAAAAGAACTGTTTACATCCCGTGAACAAGCAAAACGAGCAATCATGGCGGGTCAAGTGTATGTCAATGAGATGCAAATCACGAAGCCCGGAGAGAAAATAGAGGTTACAAGTGAATTTGTCTTAAAAGGTCAACGACTAAAGTATGTCAGCCGCGGTGGCTTGAAACTTGAAAAGGCGATTGAAGTATTTGATCTAGACATCGAGGGAGCGATTTTACTCGACATTGGCTCTTCTACTGGTGGATTTACAGATTGTGCACTTCAAAATGGGGCTACGCACGCTTATGCACTGGACGTTGGGTATAACCAACTCGATTGGAAAATACGTAGTGACGAGCGGGTGACGGTAATGGAGCGCACAAATTTCCGTTACAGCAAGCCAGAAGATTTCACAAAGGGGCTGCCAACGCTTGCAACTATTGATGTGTCTTTCATCTCTTTGAATTTAATTTTCCCTCCGCTCGCTTCTATAATTGTAGACGGTGGAGACGTTGTAGCCCTTGTTAAACCTCAGTTTGAAGCAGGAAAAGACCGCGTTGGGAAAAAAGGGATTGTCCGAGATGCCAAAGTACACAGTGATGTTCTATATCAAGTGGAGAAATTCGCCAACACAGCTGGTTTTGAGGTTATAGATGCCACGTACTCCCCTATTACAGGTGGAGAGGGCAATATTGAATTTTTATTTTATCTAAAAAAATCAAATGAACCTGCACAAGTGCTAGATTTCAAAAAAATTGTTGCGGATGCACATACAACATTAAATGCCTAAACTATGGACGCTATCTGTCCATAGTTTTTTTGTCGCACTTGTCGCGACACCCCCTGAATGATACTGTATAAGTACGAAGGTATAAATATACAATCAATGGAGTGGATACCAATGAATAAAGGACAACGTCATATTCGCATTCGCGACATCATTTCAAATAATGAAGTCGAGACACAAGATGATTTAGTCGATATCTTAAAAGCAGAAGGGTTTGCAATTACACAAGCAACTGTCTCCCGCGATATCAAAGAATTGCATTTAGTAAAAGTCCCGTTGCCAGATGGACGTTATAAATACAGCTTGCCAGCAGATCAGCGCTTTAATCCAATGCAAAAATTAAAACGCGCGTTGACAGATGCATTTGTTTCAATCGATGGGGCCAGTCACTTTTTAGTTATGAAAACTTTACCTGGAAATGCTCACGCAATCGGCTCTCTGATTGATTATTTGGACTGGGAGGAAATCCTAGGTACCATTTGTGGGGATGATACATGCCTGATCCTTTGTCGAGAAGAAAAGGATCGGGATCTTGTCAAAACGAAATTGCTTGAGATGCTGTAAGGAGGGTTGATATGTTAGCTGAACTGTCTATACGGAATTTTGCCATTATTGATGAATTGACTGTTAGCTTTACAGAAGGACTTACCGTGTTGACGGGTGAAACAGGAGCCGGAAAATCGATTATTATCGATGCCGTCCAGTTACTATGTGGTGCACGTGGATCTTCTGAATTCATTCGGCATGGTACAAAAAAAGCAGAGCTAGAAGGCATGTTTTCGCTAAACTCAACGTCTCATTCAAGTTATAAAAAACTTGAAGAGCTCGGGATACCTACGGACGAAGAGAGCATAATATTGCGCCGTGAATTGAATGCAAATGGCAAAAGTACATGCCGAATTAATGGTAAATTGGTGACCATTGCTGTTCTACGTGAAGTGGGAAGTACACTTGTAGATATACACGGACAACACGAAAGCCAAGAGCTTATGGATGAACGATCCCATATTAATTTATTGGATCAGTTTGCTTCTAAACAATTTGTAGATGCCAAAGACGCATATTCTCAAGTTTACGAAGCCTACAATCGAACAAAAAAACGGTTGAAGGGTCTACAGATGGATGATCAGGAAATGACACATCGTATGGATCTTTATCGTTTTCAATTAAATGAGATTGAAGAAGCGGAGTTAATCAGTGGAGAAGAAGAGACGTTGTCTGCAGAACGGACAGAGATGCAGAACTACTCAAAAATTGTTGATAAGCTTCAAACTTCTTCCCAAGCACTTACGGCAGAATCTGGCGCAATGGATTATCTTGGAGTGGTGTTGCATGCGCTTCAAGATATTCAGAGTGTAAATACTACGTACGGCAAGATTAGCGAAGAATTTGCAAATGCTTATTTCATTCTTGAAGATGTTCAGTCACAAATCCAAAATCAGTTGGATTCGATGGAGTTTGATGAACAACGTGTTCAATATGTAGAAGATCGTCTTGCATTGCTTCAAACACTAAAGAGGAAATATGGTCAAACGGTGGATGAAGTCATTGCATATGGTGAAAAAATTAAACGTCAACTTGATCAACTGACCAACCGCGACCAAGAGATTGAAGAACTAGAAAGAAAACTTGCTCAGATCGAACAAGACTTGCAACTTGAGGCAGATGAGCTATCGACCATTCGTAAGCAGACTGCTGAAGAGTTAAGTACACGTATCATGGAACAGCTCAGTGCACTTTATATGGACCGAGCAATTATGGATGTTCGTGTGGAAGAACTTTCGCACTTTACAGAGAACGGAAAAAATCATGTCGTATTCTACATTGCCACCAATGTAGGCGAACCATTGAAACCGTTAACGAAAGTTGCATCGGGTGGAGAACTGAGTCGTGTCATGCTTGCGCTAAAAAGTATTTTTTCCAAACATCAGGAAATCACTTCTATTATTTTTGATGAAGTGGATACCGGCGTTTCCGGACGAGTGGCGCAAGCGATTGCTGAGAAGATTGGGCAAATTGCTAAAGATTCTCAAGTTCTTGTTATTACGCATTTGCCAGCTGTTGCTGCTCTTGCCGATTCGCATTTGCGCATTGAAAAGCATGTAGAAGCCGACCGAACAAAAACAAAAATTCAAGAATTGTCACTAGAAGAGCGAACAGAAGAATTAAGCCGAATGATGGCGGGAGAAGAAATATCTGAAATTACACTCCATCATGCTGCAGAATTACTTGCACAAGCACAAACAAAAAAATAATACCAATCATGAATCACTTCCTTTCGAACACACTAATTCGTTTAGCAGCGGTTGACCAGATTGTACCTTCAAAACCAAAACACCCTGGTTTTAAAGTGACAAAACCACTACTAATTCTGCCAGGCTACGCTCGAGTATGAGCGTGACCTGGTTTTTTGTTGTCTCTAGAGAATTTTGTACAAACACGTTATACTATAGAGAAGATTATTCGACAAAATGAACAGCGAATTGTCACAAGATGTCAGAATAGAAAGAAATTATCCTACAAAAGATTTTTTTAACAAAAGACCTATTTTCTTTATAGTGAGGAAGTAGATGAATGAAGACAGGGGATGAATGACATGGAAAAGATTAAAGTGATGATTGTAGATGATAACCGAGATTTAGTAGCGACGATTGCAGATTATTTTAAGGAGCATCCATCGATAGAAGTTATCCATACAGCATATAACGGAAAACAATGTTTAGATTTACTTGAAGAACAAGTTCCAGATGTGCTATTACTTGATATTATTATGCCGCACTTGGATGGTATTGCGGTAATGGACCATTTACACAAAGAGCAACTCTACCCGACAATGAAAGTGATTATGCTGACTGCGTTTGGTCAAGAAGAAGTCATGAAGCAAGCGGTAGATCTCGGAACTGCGTATTTTATGTTGAAGCCATTTGAATTCGATCGCCTTGTGCAGCAAATTTTGCAGGTAGCAGGTACGGCTCACAATCAAACCTCAGCTACTACTGTTCGAACAGCTCCAAAAACGAAAGGCATCGATTTCACAATCACAAACGTCATTAAAGAAATCGGTGTTCCAGCTCATATTAAAGGATACTCCTACTTACGAGAAGCCATTCAAATGGTTTACAATGATATTGAATTGCTCGGTTCGGTCACAAAAGTTCTCTATCCTGAAATTGCAGACAAATTCGATACGACACCGTCCCGTGTAGAACGCGCAATTCGTCATGCAATCGAAGTAGCATGGAATCGAGGAAACTACGAGACGATCTCGCAAACATTTGGATACACTGTTCACCACTTAAAGAGCAAACCAACCAATTCAGAATTTATTGCCATGATTGCAGACAAAATTCGTCTAGAGAATATGGCAAGTTAAAGGAGTTTTACACATGCTTCCGATTTATGCGCATCGAGGTGCATCCGGTTATAAGATGGA
Organism: Chryseomicrobium imtechense; assembly: GCF_041475995.1. Taxonomy (NCBI): domain Bacteria; kingdom Bacillati; phylum Bacillota; class Bacilli; order Caryophanales; family Caryophanaceae; genus Chryseomicrobium; species Chryseomicrobium imtechense. Next base: position 254,465 of record NZ_JBGOBM010000002.1, read on the forward strand.
AAATACTCTTGCCGCATTTAAAGAGGCCATTTCCCGCAATGCAAAAGGGATTGAAATTGATTTACAACTAACTGCAGATGGACAGCACATGGTTATTCATGATTTAGACTTGTTTCGCTTAACGGGTCAAAACAAACAGATCCGCGACGTCGCTGCAGAAGAGGTATTACAATGGAAAGTCGGAAAACGTTTCCTTCGTCGTTTTTTTGGACACCGTATTTTAACGCTTCAACAATTTATAGAGTTTGCAAGAGTCTATGATGTTGCGTTAAATGTTGAGCTGAAAGAGACTTATATGGGGAAGCAAGAAAAGATTCGGGAAGTCGTAGAACTTATTAAACCGTTTTCAGATGTTCACTTTTCATCGTTCGATCTTTCGATTTTAGCCATTGGACATGCCAACTATCCAGACTACGAGTGGTGTTTAATCGCTAAGAAGTCTACTGACTGGGAAGAATTAAAAAGTTATCCGTGGTTGAAGACGTTGCATATCAACAAGCGCTATTACAATGCCTCTTGGATAAACGAGTTATGCGAGCGCTATTCCATAAGGTTTTACGGTCTGACCGGAAAAGAAAAGTATTTAACATCTCCAAGACCTTGTGTAATTGGATGGATCACCGATTTTCCAGATAAAGTTGAACAAAAGCAAAAAGGCTTTAATAAGGTATGATGGATTATTTGTAATAGGTTAAGAACGCAACATTACTAGTGGGTAGGGGTTACTCCAGCGGGATTAAAAGCGGAAGCTGAGACCTTGTTTTAGATGTGGAGAACGCCGCTCGAGAAATTCCGTAGTGTATTTCTGGCGTTCACAACTCGATTTTGGCTCAGCCCGCGCCCGCGAAACGCTTCCCCTACATACCTAACCCCATATAAAAAAAGGCTAGATCCTCAATCGGATTTAGCCTTTTTTTCTTTGAATCGTTCAGATACCCGTCCATTTTTACGGTCTCGTCTAAGTAAAAATCCTGCAAAGAAACCTATACCTAGTACCATTAAAGCTAGTCCTAGAACAAATTGAAACCATAGTGGAGCAGTACCTAGATTACTAATTCCGAAAAATGTATCACGCATTAACTTGATTCCGTATGCCGCTAGTATTCCAGGAATTACAAGGACAATCAGTGCTGCTAAACGTGCCAAACCAGTCAACTCCTTATCTGTTATTTACTATCGCATGTGTAAAAATGATTGTCAATCGAGTCAGCTTACGGTATTATAGAGTGGAAATGCAACAACTTGCACTAACACCAAGGAGGTGTGCAATATATTGCAAAATATACTTTTACTTGGAGCAGGGCGAGGTGGAACAGCTATCCTCCGACTCCTTAATAATCTCGGCAACTTTTCATTTACTGCAGTTATCGATGAAAATCCATTAGCACCTGCTATGGCTGTTGCAAAAGAGTTAGGAATACCAACAGATACTCATTGGGAAACCTACATAAGTCCAGACCTCGATATCATCATTGATGCAACAGGGGACTCGAATTTATTCACCCGACTATTAGAAAAGCGGGACCGCTCTACTGTTGTTATTCCTGGAGAAATTGCTTCTATCTTAGTGCAGTTGATTGAAGAGAAGAATCGTTCTTTTCAATTGATGGATGCGCAACGACAAATCCAGCGAATTATTTTTGATTCAATGGATGAAGGAATCATAAGTGTCGATCAAAATGGGAAAATCACATTCTTCAACGAACGAGCTGCAAAGCTGACCAACGTAAAAAAAGAAAAAGTGCTCGGCAAACCTATACATGAAGTTATTCCGCACAGTCGCCTATTACAAGTTATCGAGACGGGACGCTCGGAGTCCAATCAACAATTAACTCTTGAAAGCGGTACCAAAATTGTTACGTCTCGTTTCCCATTGACGACTGGAGACGGTCAACGAATTGGTGCATTTGCTGTTTTTAAAGATATTTCTGAGATTCAACAAATGGCGGAAGATTTGACGAATTTGCGAGAAATTCAAATGATGTTAGAGGCCATTATTCAGTCATCAGATGATGCAATATCCGTAGTGGATGAAAATGGAGTGGGTCTTCTGATCAACCCGGCATATACAAGGATTACTGGACTTGAAGAGAAAGATATTATCGGTAAGCCTGCTGAGGCCGATATTATGAACGGCGAAAGTATTCACAGGCAAGTACTTGAAACGCGCAAACCAGTGCGAGGGAAGCAATTGCAAGTTGGAAAAGATCGTAAAGAAGTAATTGTGAACGTTGCGCCTGTCATCGTCAACAATCGCTTGAAGGGGAGTGTTGGCGTCATACACGACGTCACAGAAATGCGAACGATGATGAAAGAGCTTGACCGTGCACGCTTGTTAATTCGGTCACTAGAATCCAATCTTTCATTTGAAGATATCATTGGACAATCTGACAAAATTCAGTTCGCTAAAGACCAAGCAAAACTCGCTGCCGGAGTTCCTGTAACCATATTGTTGCGAGGAGAGACGGGAGTCGGGAAGGATCTTTTCGCACACGCTATCCACCGAAAAAGTGAACGAAAGCATAACAAGTTCATACGAGTGAATTGCAGTTCTCAAGAAGCAACAGATCAATTGTTTGATGGTTCAAAACAGGAACCCTTCATCTCACAAGCTTCAGGAGGTACCCTGTTTTTAGATGAAATCGGAGAACTCTCGATTGAACATCAGAGAAAATTACTGAAAGAACTTTCAAACGACAAGTTCCGTTTAATTGCTTCCACAAGTGATCAGCTTGAAAAAAGTATGCGAGATGGCCACTTCCTGGAGGAGCTTTATTTCCAAGTGAACAAAATGCCTATTTATATCCCGCCGTTACGTGAGAGGATTGAAGACATTTCACTCATCCTCGATCATGCGTTAGTGAGACTGAATAAAGAATTCGGCAAACAAGTTGATGGGTTCTCTAGTCGGGCTTTAAAAGCACTCGAATCCTACGATTGGCCTGGGAATGTCCGGGAACTTGAAAATGTCATCAGTCGAACACTGATTTTCATGAATGCGAATGAGCGCTTAGTAGAAGAAAGACATCTTCCACTGACAACGATTCGAAAGTCGAAACCTGAACTGCCAGATGGATCGCTTTCAGACCTTGTTGAAGAATACGAGCGAAAGCTAATTCAAGATACGCTCGCTTCCTTTAAAGGGAACAAGACGGAAGCTGCAAAAAAATTAAATATTTCCCTTCGGACATTGTATTACAAAATTGAAAAACTAGGTGTCGAAGAGTAAAGGAGGAATTTCGGATGAAATCATTTGAGGAACTAGTGCAAATGAAGTCGACGAAGACAATCGCAGTCGCCTGTGCAAACGATCCAGAAGTGTTAGAAGCGATTCGCCAAGCCACTGAATTAGGGCTCGCCAGGTTTTTACTCGTCGATACTGAAGAGAATTGTGCGGCACTACCTGAATTTGTCAGTGCGTCAGGGGCCTGTGAAGTATATCCTGTAAAATCTACACATGTCGCTATCAGAGAAGCTGTAAAAGCGGCAGGTGATGGGCGCGCGGATGCACTGATGAAAGGCCATATCGACACAGCATCTTTGCTACGTGAAGTGCTGCGCGATGACAACGGGTTAAAAACAGGAAAAACGATTTCACACGTCGCTGTCTTCGAGTTTCCAGAGTTTGACCGTTTATTGTTTGTCACAGACGCTGCTATGAATATTGCGCCGGACTTGAAACAAAAGAAAGATATCTTAGTGAATGCAGTGGCCGTTGCACATCGAATGGGCTTACATGAACCAGTGGTTGCCCCGCTCAGTGCAGTAGAAGTTGTGAATCCTTCGATGCCGTCGAGTACGGAAGCAGCGCTACTCACTATGATGTATCAACGTGGGCAAATTAAAGGATGTATTGTGGATGGTCCACTCGCGTTTGATAATGCGATTTCTGTTGCGTCTGCGAAAGCAAAGGGCATTACGTCTGATTCAGCGGGACAAGCAGACATCTTGCTCGTTCCGAACATTGAAGCAGGCAACGTCTTGTACAAATCATTTATGTATTTCGGTCGCGCCAAAGTTGGGGCCATCATTGAAGGTGCGAAAGTGCCAATCATACTAACTTCCCGTGCTGATAGTGCAGAAAGTAAATTGTACTCAATCGCACTTGCAAGTATATAAAACACTTAATTGGAGGAATTACAAATGGAAATTTTCAAATATATGGAGACTTACGATTACGAGCAATTGATTTTCTGTCAGGACAAAACTTCAGGACTAAAAGCGATTATCGCAATTCATGACACAACACTTGGGCCAGCTCTTGGTGGAACTCGTATGTGGAACTATGCTACGGAAGAAGAAGCAATTGAAGATGCACTTCGTCTAGCAAAAGGGATGACATACAAAAATGCAGCAGCTGGTTTAAACCTTGGTGGAGGAAAAACAGTTATTATCGGTGATCCGTTGAAAGATAAGAACGAAGAGATGTTCCGTGCGTTCGGTCGTTTCATTCAAGGTCTAAATGGTCGTTACATCACAGCAGAAGATGTCGGTACAACAGTTGCAGACATGGACTTGATCCACGAAGAAACAAATTATGTAACAGGTATCTCACCAGCATTCGGCTCTTCAGGAAACCCATCACCAGTTACGGCTTACGGCGTTTACATGGGGATGAAAGCAGCAGCTATGGAAGCATTTGGTTCAGATTCTCTTGCAGGTAAAAAAGTAGCGGTACAAGGTGTCGGAAACGTAGCGTACAAATTATGTGAATTCCTACACGAAGAAGGTGCTATCTTAACAGTTGCAGATATCAATCAAGCCTCTGTAGACCGTGCTGTTAATGAATTCGGTGCAACACAAGTAGACGTGTCTGAGATCTACTCACAAGATGTGGACATTTTTGCTCCATGTGCGCTTGGTGCCATCATCAATGATGAAACAATTCCACAATTAAAAGCAAAAGTTGTTGCAGGAGCTGCAAATAACCAATTAAAAGAGCCACGCCACGGTGACAAGCTGAACGAACTGGGTATCGTGTATGCACCGGATTATGTAATCAACTCAGGTGGTGTTATGAACGTAGCTGACGAGTTAAATGGTTACAACCGTGAGCGTGCTATGAAACGCGTTGAAGGAATCTATGACACAATTGCTCGTATTTTTGAAATCTCTAAAAAAGAAGGCATCGCTTCATACGCTGCGGCTGACCGTCTGGCAGAAGACCGTATCGCACGTATGGCAAAATCACGTCGCCAATTCTTACAAAATGGTAAACATTCATTAACAAACCGATAAGCAAAAAAGAGGAGGCTATTGCAATGGAACCTTATCGTATCCTAGTTCTAAATCCAGGTTCGACCTCCACGAAGATCGGTATCTATGAGAATGAAACGTTACTTTTTGAAAAAACGATTCGTCACAACACAGATGAAATTGAAAAATTTCCATCTATCATCGATCAGTATGCCTTTCGGAAAGAGATGATCTTACAGGCATTGGATGAAGAACAAATGAATATTTCCCGACTCTCAGCAGTCTGTGGGCGGGGAGGACTATTACGTCCAATCGAAGGCGGTACATATGCCGTCAACGACCAAATGTTAGAAGATTTACGTGCCGGCTATTCGGGTCAACATGCTTCGAATCTTGGAGGTATCATTGCCAATGAGATTGCAAAGGGGTTGAATATCCCGGCATTCATTGTTGACCCAGTAGTGGTCGATGAACTGCAGGACTTAGCACGTATCTCAGGAACTGCAAAACTTGAACGTCGCTCAATTTTTCATGCGCTTAATCAAAAAGCTGTCGCAAGACGCTATGCAAAAGAAATTGGCAAACCATATGACGCACTCTCATTAATTGTTGTGCATATGGGCGGCGGAATCACGGTCGGAACACACCATAACGGCCGAGTAATCGACGTTAACAATGGACTACACGGAGATGGACCATTTAGTCCAGAACGTGCAGGCAGTGTTCCAATTGGAGATCTAGTCGAGATGTGTTATTCCGGTCAATACTACCAACATGAAATTATGAAAATGATTGTAGGTCAAGGTGGTCTCGTAAGCTATCTAGGTACAAATGACGCCGTGACCGTTGAGAAACGAATTGAGGCCGGCGACACAGAGGCAAAATTGATTTATGACGCGATGGCGTATCAAGTCGCAAAAGAAATCGGTGCGCAAAGTGCTGTATTGTCTGGAAAAGTCGATGCCATTTTATTAACAGGTGGACTTGCATATGGCAAAGCATTTGTCGCTGAAATTGCAGATCGTATAAGCTGGATTGCAGATGTCGTGACCTATCCAGGAGAAGATGAATTGCAGGCTCTTGCAGAAGGAGCCTACCGCGTATTGAGTGGAGAAGAACAACCGAAGAATTATCCGAACTAGAGGAGGGATTGCATGGCACAAGAATATGATATCGTCATACTAGGCGGTGGAACGGGTGGCTACGTAGCCGCTATTCGCGCAGCTCAACTTGGACTAAAAACTGCCATTGTTGAAAAAGGAAAGCTTGGAGGAACATGCTTGCATAAAGGCTGTATTCCGAGTAAAGCCCTATTACGCTCTGCAGAGGTGTATCATACAGCGAAGGATCGGGCGCATGAATTTGGTGTCATCACGAGTGACGTCACACTTGATTTCAGCGCAGTGCAAAAACGCAAACAATCGATTGTCGATCAATTGCATCAAGGTGTACAAGGATTGATGAAAAAAGGCAAAATCGATGTATATGAGGGCACAGGTCGTATGCTCGGACCTTCTATTTTCAGTCCATCTCCAGGTGGAACGATTTCTGTTGAAATGAATAATGGAGAAGAAAATGAAATGCTGATCCCGAAAAATGTCGTCTTGGCAACGGGTTCTCGTCCACGTACATTGCCTGGACTTACAATCGATAAAGAATTCGTGATGACGTCGGATGAAGCGCTCGAAATGACAGAACTTCCAAAGTCAATCATCATCGTTGGCGGTGGCGTCATTGGAATTGAATGGGCATCAATGCTACATGATTTTGGTGTAGAAGTCACAGTCATTGAGTATGCGGACCGTATTATTCCTACTGAAGATGATGCCATTTCTAAAGAAATGAAAAAAATTCTTGAGAAAAAAGGTATCACGATCGTTACTTCAGCGAAAGTGGTCTCAGAGACGTTGAAAGTAGACAATGGTGTCACTATCGAAGCTGAAATCAAAGGCGAAATGCAGAGCTTCCAAGCAGAAAAAATGCTAGTGTCCGTTGGTCGCCAAGCAAATGTCGAAAAAATTGGTATCGAAAACACAGATATTGTAGTTGAGAATGGATTCGTTCAAGTATCAGACACGTATCAAACAAAAGAGTCGCACATCTACGCAATCGGAGATGTTATCGGAGGTCTTCAACTTGCACACGTGGCGAGTCACGAAGGAATCACTGCTGTCGAGCATATTGCAGGGGAAGACGTGCACGCGATGGAAACTGAAAAAGTTGCTCGTTGTGTTTACTCAAACCCTGAAGCGTCAAGCGTTGGGATGACGGAAGCACAAGCTAAAGAGCGTGGCTACAACATCAAAACTGGAAAATTCTCATTCAAAGCTATCGGAAAAGCACTTGTCTACGGTGAATCAGATGGTTTTGTAAAGATTATTGCTGATAAAGATACAAATGATATTTTAGGCGTACACATGATTGGACCGCACGCGACAGACTTAATCTCTGAAGCAGGTCTAGCAATGGTATTAGATGCGACTCCATGGGAAATTGGTTCAACTATTCACCCACACCCAACACTATCTGAAATCATGGGTGAAGCAGCATTAGCAGTCGATGGAAAAGCCATTCATAGTTAAAAGGGGGAAATCAAATGTCTACACGTCATGAAGAAGTCGGTCTAACAAACGACGATGTGTTGAAAATGTACGAAACAATGCTACTGGCACGCCGTATTGATGAGCGTATGTGGTTACTCAACCGTGCAGGTAAAATTCCATTTGTTATTTCATGTCAAGGACAAGAAGCCGCTCAAGTAGGAGCAGCCTATGCACTAGATACTGATAAAGATTACATTGCACCGTATTATCGCGATATGGGTGTTGTCTTGCATTTTGGTATGACAGCACGTGATTTAATGCTTTCGGCTTTCGCGAAAGCGGAAGATCCAAACTCTGGCGGTCGCCAAATGCCGGGTCACTTTGGACAGAAGAAAAACCGAATCCTAACAGGTTCTTCTCCTGTAACGACACAGTTACCGCATGCAGTAGGTGTCGCACTTGCAGCAAAAATTGAAAAGAAAGATTTTGTTTCTTTCGTAACACTTGGAGAAGGTTCTTCAAACCAAGGCGATTTCCACGAAGGATTGAACTTTGCGGGCGTTCATAAATTGCCATGTATCACAATGGTAGAAAACAATAAATACGCGATTTCGGTACCTTTTGATCGCCAAGTCGCTAGTAAAAATATTGCGGATCGTGCAATCGCTTATGGAATGCCTGGTTTTGAAGTAGACGGGAAAGACCCAATCGAAGTCTACCGTGTTACAAAAGAAGCAGTAGAACGTGCACGTAATGGGGAAGGTCCTTCTCTAATCGAAGCTGTGACATTCCGTTTAACGGCGCACTCATCCGATGACGATGATCGCCAGTACAAATCTGCTGAAGAGATTGCAGAAGGTAAAAAACTTGATCCTATCCTTTCATTTGCAGCGTACTTAAAAGAAAACGGCGTCTTAACAGATGAGTCTGAAAAAGAATTAAACGACCGCATCATGAAGGAAGTCAATGAAGCTACAGATTACGCTGAAAACGCAGCGTATGCGGCTCCAGAAGATGCACTGAAACATGTATATGCTGAGCAAGGAGGCGACAACTAATGCCGATTATGTCTTATATCGATGCCATCACACTTGCAATGAAAGAAGAAATGGAACGCGATGAGCGCGTATTCGTTCTTGGAGAAGATGTTGGCCGTAAAGGTGGCGTATTCAAAGCTACAAATGGTTTATATGATCAATTCGGAGAATACCGCGTTCTTGATACACCACTTGCTGAATCAGCAATCGCAGGTGTCGGAATTGGTGCAGCGATGTACGGACTACGTCCAATCGCAGAGATGCAGTTTGCAGATTTCATCATGCCAGCTGTGAACCAAATTATCTCTGAAGCAGCGCGTATTCGCTATCGTTCAAACAATGACTGGACATGTCCAATGGTTATTCGTGCTCCTTTTGGTGGAGGCATTCACGGTGCACTGTATCATTCACAATCTGTTGAAGCGGTCTTTGCAAACCAACCAGGACTTAAAATTGTCATTCCTTCTACACCTTACGATGCAAAAGGCTTGTTAAAAGCTGCGATTCGCGACGAGGATCCAGTGCTATTCTTTGAGCACAAACGTGCGTATCGTTTGATCAAAGGTGAAGTTCCGACAGAAGACTATACAATCGAAATCGGAAAAGTGGATGTGAAGCGTGAAGGAGAAGACATTACGGTCATCACTTACGGATTAGCGGTTCACTTTGCACTACAAGCAGCAGAACGCTTAGAAAAAGACGGCATCTCTGCACACGTAGTCGACCTTCGTACAGTCTATCCACTGGATAAAGAGGGGATCATCGAAGCGGCATCGAAAACGGGTAAAGTATTACTTGTAACAGAAGATAACAAGGAAGGAAGTATCATGTCAGAGGTCGCAGCAATCATCGCTGAAAGCTGCTTATTTGATCTTGATGCTCCTGTTCAGCGCCTTGCAGGACCAGATGTTCCAGCAATGCCATATGCACCAACGATGGAGAAGTTCTTCATGATCAATCCAGATAAAGTTGAAAAAGCAATGCGTGAGCTTGCAGAATTCTAACAAGGAGGTCTTTACATGGCACTTGAACAAATTAAAATGCCTCAGCTTGGCGAGAGTGTTACAGAAGGTACGATTGAAAAGTGGCTCGTCTCTCCTGGAGATCACGTAAACAAGTACGATCCACTAGCTGAAGTGAATACAGATAAAGTAACTGCTGAAATCCCATCTTCGTTCACGGGTGTTATCAAAGAATTAATTGCTGCTGAAGGAGATACTTTGGCTGTTGGTGAAGTCGTATGTACGATCGAAACAGAAGGTGGCGGGACCGAAGAAGCGCCAGCTGAAAAAACAAGCGAACAACCGAAAGAGGAGTCTAAATCTGCACCACAACAAGAGCAATCTAAAGCAGCCCCTGCAAAAGCAGAACGTCCAGCGGGTGCTGGTCGCTTCTCACCTGCTGTGTTAAAAATGGCAGGCGAACATGGCATCGACTTAAGTTTGGTCGAAGGATCTGGGAAAGAAGGCCGCATCACGCGTAAAGACCTTCAAAAAATCATTGATTCAGGTGAACTACCACAAGCAAAAGAAGCGCCAGTTGCTGCACCAGTAGAAGAAGCACCAAAGTCTACTCCTGCTGCGCAAACGACGGCTGCTGCACCGAAACAAGACATCCCAACTTTACCTGGTGATGTTGAAATTCCGGTTACGGGTATCCGTAAAGCGATTGCAGCAAACATGTTACGCAGTAAACATGAGGCGCCACATGCTTGGACGATGATTGAAGTCGACGTGACGAACCTTGTTCAGTACCGTGACTCGATCAAAACTGAGTTCAAACAAAAAGAAGGCTTCAATGTCACGTATTTTGCGTTCTTCGTAAAAGCTGTTGCACAAGCATTGAAAGAATTCCCAATGATGAACTCGATGTGGGCTGGGGACAAGATTATTCAGAAAAAAGACATCAATATCTCCATCGCAGTCGCTACGGAAGATGCTCTTTACGTTCCTGTTATCAAACATGCGGATGAAAAAACAATCAAAGGCATCGCACGTGAAATCAATGAACTTGCAGGCAAAGTCCGTGCAGGTAAATTGAAATCAGACGATATGCAAGGTGGAACATTTACAGTGAACAATACCGGTTCATTTGGTTCTGTTCAGTCTATGGGAATCATCAACTACCCACAAGCTGCAATTCTTCAAGTGGAATCCATCGTAAAGCGTCCAGTGATTATGGACGGCGGTATGATTGCTGCGCGTGACATGGTCAACTTGTGTCTATCACTAGATCACCGTGTGCTTGACGGTCTCGTTTGCGGACGCTTCTTAGCGCGAGTAAAAGAGATTTTAGAAAACATGACTAAAGAAAACACATCTGTTTATTAAGATGTCGAAGTCGTCCAATTTTTTGGACGACTTTTTGTTTATCTCGAAAAAATCTAGTACACTAGAAAGTGGAATGGAAACGGATTCACGGGGAGGAACGGATAATGGTAGACAACAGGGAACAACCAACTGCTAACGACTGGAAGCAGCTGGTGACGGATTCATTAAAAGGGAAAGACTGGCGTGTACTGACAACGCAAACACCAGAAGGTATTTCTATAGAGCCTCTTTATTTTGAGCGGACAGACAAGTTGAGAGAACAAGCTTCTACTTTGCATACAATCTGGAATAGTCAGGTAGCGACCTTTACTAAACCACTAGATTCTATAGAAGTGGACACACGTCCTGTACACCGAGAAGGCGCTGACGCTATTACCGAATTAGTGGCGTTTTTAACTGCTGCTCATGATTTTACAGAGACGCATCATCAGTTGCCGTCACAAGTCGGATTCGCAGTAGATACGCATTTCTTTATGGAAATTGCAAAGTTACGAGCGGCACGTCTTGTTTGGCATGCATTTTGTCATGCGCGAAAAGTAGAACCAACGACTTTACATATATATGCGGAAACATCACTCCGTTCGTATTCACTTTACGACCCACCTGTTAATTTGCTTCGTAGTGCAAACAGCGCATTTTCTGCAGTCATCGGAGGCGCTAATGCGGTCGCAGTTTATCCATATGACGAATTGACAGGAGCTACAGCTACAAGCGAGCGCCTCGCAGAAAATGTTGTCGAAGTCATTCGTCATGAAAGTTTTGTAACGGCTGTCCAAGACCCTTCAGCAGGAGCATACGCAGTTGAGAGTTTGACAGATCAATTGGCCAATGAAGCCTGGACACTATTTTTACAAACTGTTGAGCTTTCTGTTGAAGAACGCGCACAGTGGTTTGCAGATCGTGCACAAGCATCGTTTACTTTCCAGCTTGAGCGTCTTGCGAAACGCAAACAAGCATTGATTGGAACAACATCGTACGCAAACCCTGTAGATGTCGCAGGTACTAGTGTGTCTGATCATGGCTATAAGCGTCTTGCAGAACCATTTGAGAAACTAAGAAATGAGTTACACTCCTACAGTGATAAAGTTGTTATCATTCAAGCCGGAGAGTATAAAGCATCCAAAGCGCGAGTAGATTATATCAAAGGTGTGCTTTCCGTCTATGGCTGGGATGCACAAGTCATCGATGTAGAAACGTTCCATCAGGTACATGATGCATACGTATATGCAGTAGTTGCAGGAACAGATGAAGATAGTGAAGCCTTTGTAGAGAGTGGACACTCTTTTGAGGGAACACTGAACGTTGCAGGCAATCATCCAAAGCTTGCGGCATGGAGAGAATACGGAGTGCAAGGAGCGATTTATGCTGGACAGTCACTTCTAGAAAAAGGATCAGAACTTGTTGCAGTCTTCAAAGGTCAGGGGGAAGTCAAATGACAATCAAAACAAACGAAGGAATCTCTATCAAGCCTGTCTACACAGAAGCGGACCTACAAGCAGTGAAGCATGTGAATGATTTCCCTGGAATGGTGCCATTTACCCGTGGACCGTATCCAACGATGTACGTTACAAAACCATGGACGGTTCGTCAATACGCAGGATTCTCAACAGCTGAAGAAAGTAATGCGTTTTATCGTCGTAATTTGGCGATGGGGCAAAAAGGACTTTCTGTAGCATTTGACCTTGCGACGCACCGCGGATATGACTCGGATCATGCACGTGTAAAAGGAGACGTAGGAAAAGCCGGGGTTGCCATTGACTCAGTGGAAGACATGAAAATCTTATTTGATGGAATTCCATTAGATCAAATGTCTGTTTCGATGACGATGAACGGAGCAGTTCTTCCAATTCTTGCATTTTTCATTGTGACCGCGGAGGAACAAGGCGTTACTCCTGAGCAGCTAACAGGAACGATTCAAAATGACATTTTGAAAGAGTACATGGTTCGTAATACGTACATCTATCCACCTGAAATGTCGATGAAAATCATTGCGGATATTTTCGCATTCACATCTCAGCACATGCCAAAATTCAATTCGATTTCAATTTCCGGTTATCACATGCAAGAAGCAGGGGCGACTGCGGACATCGAGCTTGCCTATACACTCGCAGATGGACTGGAATATGTGCGAACAGGTTTAGCGGCAGGTATGGACATTGACCGCTTTGCACCCCGCTTATCGTTCTTCTGGGCAGTTGGCATGAACTACTACATGGAAGTAGCCAAGATGCGCGCTGCTCGTCACATCTGGGCGGAGTTACTTGCACAGTTTAACCCGAAAAACGAAAAATCATTGGCACTACGCACGCACTCGCAAACGTCGGGTTGGAGTTTAACAGAGCAAGATCCATTCAATAACGTGACGCGCACACTTCTTGAAGCGAATGCCGCAGCAATGGGGCATACGCAATCTCTTCACACGAATGCGCTGGATGAAGCGATTGCACTCCCTACAGACTTCTCTGCGCGCATTGCACGCAATACGCAACTGTTCTTACAAGAAGAAGCAAAGATGACGTCTATCATTGATCCTTGGGGCGGTTCTTACTATGTAGAGTCCCTTACAGATGAATTAATCAAAAAAGCATGGGCGCATATCGAAGAGATTGAGGGTCTAGGTGGAATGGCTAAAGCAATTGAAACAGGTCTTCCTAAAATGAAGATTGAAGAAGCTGCTGCAATTCGCCAAGCTCAGATTGATTCGAAGCAGGAAAAAATTGTCGGTGTCAACTATCGTAGATTAGATAAAGAAGACCCAATCGATATTTTAGCAATCGACAATACAGCTGTACGCAAATCTCAAATTGAGCGTCTTGCACGTGTTCGTCAGACTCGCGATGAACAAGCTGTCCAGCAAGCACTAGTTGCTTTAACAGATGTTGCGAAGTCGGGTGAAGGCAACCTGTTAGCATATGCTGTGGAAGCTGCGCGTCACCGGGCGACTCTTGGAGAGATTTCCGACGCAATTGAAGAAGTGTCCGGTCGTCACAAAGCAATTATTCGTTCCATCAGTGGCGTGTACAGCTCCAATTATTTAGAAGCACAAGAAGTAGATGACGTGAAACAAATGGCAGAAGATTTCTTAGAAAATGAAGGTCGACGCCCGCGAATTATGATTGCTAAGATGGGACAAGATGGACATGACCGTGGCGCGAAAGTAATCGCGACAGCATTTGCGGATCTCGGGTTCGACGTTGATATGGGGCCACTGTTCCAGACACCTGAAGAAACAGCGTTACAAGCAGTTGAAAATGATGTACACGTGATTGGTGTTAGTTCACTCGCTGCAGGTCACTTAACACTTGTACCGGAATTAAAAGAAGAATTGAAAAAGCTTGGCCGTGAAGACATTTTACTCGTTGTCGGCGGCGTTATTCCAAGTCAAGATTACGCATTCTTACTCGAAAACGGAGCATCCGCTATTTTTGGACCGGGAACAGTTATCCCCGTCGCTGCTCAGAAAGTGATTGAAGAAATTTACCGTCAACTCGGCTATGAAGAAACCGGAGTTTCTTCATGAAAAAGTTTGTAAAAAAAATCGATAAACCAATTGATGTGGTGCAACTTGCGGATGATATTTTAGCAGGTTCCCGCATCGCCCTTGCAAAAGGAATCACATTGCTTGAAAGCCAGCGCAATCAAGACCATGAGCTAGCCCAGACGCTCTTACAAACCGTTCTCCCGAAATCTGGACAATCTCTACGAATTGGGATTACCGGTGTGCCAGGTGCAGGGAAAAGCACGTTCATTGAAACGTTTGGCAAAATGCTTTGTGATGAAGGCCACCGTGTGGCAGTTCTAGCCATTGATCCTACTTCTTCCCGTTCTGGTGGAAGCATTCTGGGTGATAAGACGCGGATGGAGCAACTCGTCAAAGAGCCCAATGCTTTTGTCCGTCCTTCGCCTACTTCAGGAACGCTAGGCGGTGTTCACAAGAAAAGTCGAGAGACCATGCTGCTATGTGAAGCGGCTGGGTTTGATATTGTGCTGATTGAAACAGTTGGGGTCGGTCAATCCGAGACGACTGTCCGTGGTATGACCGATTTTTTCTTGCTTTTGACGTTAACCGGCGCAGGAGATGAGTTGCAAGGGATGAAAAAAGGGATTATGGAGCTTGCAGACGCCATTGTTGTGCATAAAGCAGATGGACCGAACGAAGCATTTGCGAAAAAAACCGTTGCGGAGTATAAACAGATTTTGCATTTTATCCAACCTGCGACGGAAGGCTGGACACCAAGAGCTCTCCCAGTATCTTCGTATAAGCGAACGGGATTAGAGGATGTCTGGTCGATGATTCAAGAATTTCAACAAATGACGAATGAATCGGGACGATTTGCAGCGCGGCGTGCGTCGCAACAACGGGAATGGTTTCAAAACTCCGTGACGGATGAACTTGTCCGTCGTTTCTTTTCAGATGGGACAAAGAAGCAGAAGATGAAAGAGCTTGAGAAGCAAGTGGCAGACTCCGAACTTACCATTGAACAAGCACTCGCTAAACTTTTTACTTCTTAAAGTGACCAAAAGTCTGATACAATACAGCTATAAAGGAGTGTTTACACGATGAGTATGGATTTTAACCTATATATGAATGAAATCGTTACAACAGCACGTAACGAGATGGATGCAGCAGGCTATGAACAATTACGTACACCTGAGGATGTGGACCGCGCTTTAGAACGCCCGGGTACGACTCTTTTCATGGTGAATTCAGTATGTGGATGTGCGGGCGGTATTGCACGTCCAGCAGCAACACATGCAGTACACTATGATCGTCGTCCAGATCACTTAGTGACAGTATTCGCAGGACAAGACAAAGAAGCAACATTCTACGCACGTGATAAGTTTGGCGACGAGCATTTGCCATCTTCTCCATCTTTCGTACTTGTAAAAGACGGACAGATGGTAGCGGAAGTAGGCCGTCATGAAATTGAAGGCCACGACCCGATGAGTGTGATTGCAAACTTGCAAGGTTTATTTGAAGAACACTGCGAAGAGTATTAAGTTAAGTAGGACTATTTGAAAAGCGTTGAAGTCTCTATTTATGAGGGGCTTTAGCGCTTTTTCTAGTTTAGGAAACTGAGCGGTCGTTCATCGGCTGAAAGTGAAATTTATTCTACCCAAATCACGATTTATTCTACCGAAATCAATTTTAATCTACCGAAGTCATGTTATGGAAACTAATTTCTAATGTGTATGCCAAGTCTCAACGTCAATAACTAAAAAAATATCTCCTCTTTAAATTTCAAGAGGAGATACTGATTTTTCTCTTTTAGAACCTATAGCCACTGCCATTGATGAAATCGAGTTGCAAACGCCAGAAACACACTGCGGAATCCGTCGCACCCGCAAAGGCTGAAAAACGCCTTCACGGGCACGCCGGATTTCCTCGGAGTTTCTAGAGTGGCGTTCTCCACATCTTAAAGTAGAAAACTTAACCCAAATACAAACGTCGATAATAACATTGTAATGATCATCAAGTAAATAATAACTTTTCGAAAGGTTTCATTTCGCATCCAAACATCGCTCCTCTAGTTGACTACCCTTATTTTATCAGACACAAAAGAGGTAGCCAACCTTTTTTGAAATCGCTACAATAGAAGATAAGTGTGAAAGGGGATGACGAGGATGAAAAAAGTCGATCACATTGGAATTGCAGTTCATTCAATTGATGAAGCGCTTCCATACTATATAGAAACATTAGGGCTTCCACTGCTGAGAGTCGAAGAAGTTCAAAGTGAGCAAGTGAAAGTGGCCTTCCTTGATGCGGGCAACTTGAAATTGGAATTACTCGAACCATTATCTGAAAGCAGTGCTATCCATGGCTTTTTGGAAAAGAAAGGTCCAGGCATGCACCATATTGCGTTTGGAGTAGAATCTATTCAAGCTAGACTGAATGACTTGAAAGACAACGGGGTACGTCTCATTCAAGAACAACCGAAAGTAGGAGCAGGTGGAGCACTAGTTGCATTTATCCATCCAAAATCTTCTCACGGTGTACTTTATGAACTTTGCGAAAAACAGTCGGAGGCGAAAAACTAATGGATATGTACGATAAAATCAATGAATTGTATGACCGAAAACGCACGATTGAACTTGGCGGTGGCGATGAGCGCATCGAAAAACAACACGAAAAAGGCAAATTAACTGCGCGCGAGCGAATCGATTTATTAGTCGATGAAGGTACATTTGTAGAGTTAAATCCTTTCATCAAACACCGAACAACCGACTTCGGCATGGACAAGCTTGAAGGACCTGGAGATGGAGTTGTCACAGGGTATGGTAAAGTCGCTGGCAAACCAGTCTATTTGTTCTCACAAGACTTTACCGTATTTGGCGGTGCGCTTGGAGAGATGCATGCACTTAAAATTGCAAACGTAATGGATCTTGCAGCGAAAAATGGAGCGCCATTCATCGGACTCAATGATTCTGGCGGGGCTCGTATTCAAGAAGGCGTAGTTTCACTTGATGGATACGGTCAGATTTTCTATCGCAATGCGATCTATTCAGGTGTTATTCCTCAAATTTCTGTCATCTTAGGCCCATGTGCGGGTGGGGCTGTCTATTCGCCTGCAATCACTGACTTTGTGTTTATGACAGATAAAACAAGCCAAATGTTTATCACTGGACCTAAAGTAATCGAAACAGTTACTGGCGAAAAGATTTCCTCAGAAGACCTGGGTGGTTCAAAAGTACATAACACAATCAGCGGGAATGCGCATTTCCGTGGTGCTACAGAAGAAGAAGTGCTGGCAGAAGTACGAAAATTGCTTACATACTTGCCACAGAACAATGAAGAAAAGACGCCAATCATGGAAACACAACCAGAATCGGATGAGCGTCCAGACCTTGCTGATATCGTACCGTTTGAAGCAATTCGTCCGTACGATATTCGCCGCGTTCTTGAGCAAGTGGTCGATGCCGATTCGTTCTTAGAAGTGCAATCAGAATTTGCGCGGAACATCGTAGTTGGATTCGCACGGATTAAAGGCGAAACGGTCGGACTGATCTGTAACCAACCCAAAGTGATGGCTGGAGGACTTGACATCGATTCATCCGATAAAGCTGCGCGCTTTATCCGTTTCTGTGACTCATTTAACATTCCACTCATCACATTTGAAGATGTGACGGGTTTCTTCCCAGGCATCAAGCAAGAGCACGGAGGGATTATTCGCCACGGCGCGAAGATCCTATATGCGTACTCAGAAGCAACCGTTCCTAAAATTACAGTTATCTTACGGAAAGCGTATGGCGGTGCATACGTAGCTTTAAATTCAAAATCTATCGGAGCCGACGTTGTATTTGCTTGGCCAAACGCAGAAATTGCCGTAATGGGACCAAATGGTGCAGCGAACATTATATTTGCGCGTGAAATCGCAGGAAGTCCAGACCCAGAAGCAACGCGTGCTGAAAAAATCGAAGAATACCGCGAGAAATTTGCGAATCCTTACGTAGCAGCATCTATGGGTATGGTAGATGACGTCATCGATCCACGTGAGACACGTATCAAACTTATTCAAGCACTCGAGATGATGCGCACGAAAAAAGAAACACGGCCAAAGAAAAAACACGGAAATATCCCGTTGTAAGGAGAGACACATGACACGACTACTCGAAGAATTTATTGAACTTGTTGAAATTCCATCAGAGACTGGAAATGAACAAATCATTGCACCCGTCTTAAAGACAAAACTTGGAGACTTAGGATTTACCGTTCTAGAAGATGATGCAAAAGAAAAAACAGGCTTCGGTGCTGGAAACTTGATTGCAACAAAACCAGGAGACGCAGCATTACCAAAACTATTGTTCTCCGTGCACATGGATACCGTGACA
Source organism: Chryseomicrobium imtechense (assembly GCF_041475995.1). Lineage (NCBI taxonomy): Bacteria > Bacillati > Bacillota > Bacilli > Caryophanales > Caryophanaceae > Chryseomicrobium > Chryseomicrobium imtechense. Next base: position 273,401 of record NZ_JBGOBM010000002.1, read on the forward strand.
CCAGGGGTAGACATCAAAGCAGTACGCGAGGGCGACCGCATCGTGTCTGAAGGTGAGACGATTCTTGGAGCAGATGACAAAGCGGGAATTGCAGCACTTTTTGAAGCGTTACGTCGCGTGAACGAATCGGAAGCACACCATGGTCAGTTGCAAGTGGTTATCACCGTTGGGGAAGAGAGTGGCTTAGTTGGGGCAAAAGCACTGGACCCATCTCTACTCGATGCTGATTTTGGTTATGCACTCGATAGCGATGGAGAGGTTGGCGGTATTGTCGTTGCAGCACCTTTCCAAGCAAAGCTCTGGACGACCATCACCGGAAAACCGGCACACGCTGGAGTAGCACCTGAAAAAGGGATTTCAGCAATTACAGTCGCAGCAAAATCCATCAGTGCGATGAATCTTGGTCGCATTGACCACGAAACAACAGCAAACATCGGTCGTTTTGAAGGTGGAAAGGCGACGAACATCGTCTGTCCGGAAGTCCATATCTTATCAGAAGCCCGTGCACTGACAGAAGAAAAAGTAAATGCCCAGGTAAAGCATATGGTTGATACATTCGAGACGACTGCAACGTCGCTTGGTGCGTCGGCGGAGACGAAGACAGAATTGATGTATCCAGGATTCTCTTTCAGTGAACAAGACGAAGTGGTCAGCTACGCAAAACACTCATTTGAAGCACTTGAAATTCCAGTATCCATTAAACGGAGCGGAGGCGGAAGTGATGCCAATGTATTCAATGGACTTGGGATCCCGACAGCTATCTTATCTGTCGGCTATGAAGAAATCCATACGACAAACGAGTCGATGCCAATCGCTCAGCTAGAAAAGCTTGCAGATGTTGTGACACATCTAATCAAACGCTAAAGGAGGAAAGCATATGGCCGAACAGGCGAGAATTTTGTTTCATCTGGATATGAATAGTTTTTTCGCTTCTGTTGAACAGGCCTATGATCCCACTTTGAAAGGGAAGCCAGTCGCAGTGGCCGGCAACCCAAAAGAGCGTAAAGGTATCATCATCACGTGTTCCTATGAAGCACGAGCTTACGGGATTTATACAACAATGCCCGTTTGGGAAGCGAAGCGCAAATGCCCTTCGCTTCTTTTCGTTACACCAACATTTGAGCGCTACAGAATCGCCTCACAAGCCATGTTTGCTATCTTGCGCGACTATACCTCCCTCGTTGAACCGGTTTCAATTGATGAAGGGTATGTAGATGTCACAGATATCGTAGAAGGGGCACAGGCTATCCAACTCGCGCATACGATCCAAGATCGAATCAAGCGAGAGCTAGACTTGCCATGCAGTATTGGTATTGCGCCCAATAAGTTTCTAGCAAAGATGGCGAGTGGTATGAAAAAACCCATGGGCATTACGATTTTACGCAAACGCGATGTTCCCCAAGTACTATGGCCACTTGCAGTAGGAGAGATGCATGGTGTTGGTGACAAGACAGAAAAAAAGCTAAATGACAAAGGCATCCAAACAATTGGGGATCTTGCCCGTTTATCTGAAAAACAGGTACAAGAAATGCTTGGTCAACACGGCGAAAAACTATGGAGACGCGCACATGGAATTGACAGACGGCTGGTGGATCCTGACTCAGTCTATGAGCGGAAAAGTGTTGGGAACTCAAAAACGTTGTCCATTGATGAAACATCCAAACTAGCGCTTTTTGCACACATCGACCAACTCTCGACAAAAGTGGCAGACCGTTTAAAAGAAAAAGGCTACGTCGGCTATGTGGTGAACGTTCAAGTGCGCTACCACGACTGGCAGAACAAGTCGAAAAGTCGCACATTTCGAGAATCCATTTATAAAAAAGCTGATATCGCAAGAATTTCCAAGCAGCTGTTTACAGAACTTTGGAACGAAGAGCCTGTTCGACTTGTTGGAGTGACTGTACAGGATTTAAAAGAACCCGGTGAAATCACCGAGCAGTTGACATTTGAATCGTATGAACAAATTGCTAAAGAAGAGCCTGTCCGAAATCTTATAGAAGATTTGCAGAAGAAATACGGGAAAACAAGCATTCAAAAAGGAATTAAACTAAAGAAGAAAACTGGCTCTACATCAAGTTTTAGTAAAGACTTTTTAAACGATCATAGGCGAAAGAAGGACGATTGAATGGAACTACTTTTTCTTGGGACCGGTGCAGGTATGCCGTCTAAACAACGCAATACGACCTCTATTGTTGTCAATCTCGTGGAAGAACGGGGCACATACTGGCTGATTGATTGTGGAGAAGCAACGCAGCATCAGCTTTTGTATACGTCACTAAAACCTCGGCGCATCGAAAAGATATTCATCACACACATGCATGGAGATCATATTTACGGTTTACCCGGCCTACTTGGATCACGCTCGTTCCTTGGTGGTACGGAAAAACTCACGGTATATGGGCCACGCGGAATCGAAGAGTATATCCGGTTGTCACTCAAACTTTCTCGCACTCACTTGACGTATCCACTTGAAATTATTGAAATCGAACCGGGTGTGGTGTTTGAAGATACGGAGTTCCGAGTCCTGACAGAACGATTGGATCATGTCATTCCGTGTTATGGATTTCGTATTGAACAGAATGATCAGCCTGGGACATTGTTAATGGAAAAAGTACGTGAACTTCACGTGCCGAGAGGTCCACTACTTGGACGGTTAAAAGCAGGGGAGGATATCGTGCTAGAAGATGGGCGAGTAGTCAAAAGTGGAGATGTTACTTCACAACCGAAACCAGGATTTACAGTTACTGTTCTAGGTGACACGCGTTTCACTGAATCCTCTATTGCACTTGCTAAAGAGGCGGACATCGTCGTGCATGAAGCAACGTTCGACGATACAGGGAAGAAAATGGCACAAGACTATGGGCACTCGACGTTCCGACAAGCGGCACAAGTGGCAAACGAAGCGCAGGCGAAACATTTAATCGTAACTCATATCAGTGCACGGTTTACAAATGAAAACGAGCCGTCTCTTTTAGCGGAACTAAAAGAGAGCGGCTGTCCATCTTTTATTGCATCTGATTTTATGCATTACAAACTGCTGCGCGATGGCAGCATTGAATCTTTTACAACTTCCCCTAAATGAGCAGATTGTGTACAGGCTGCTTCAATGCCTTTTACAATCGCCGTATCGAGACCTAGGTCTTTCATTTGTTTCAGCCCAGCTTCTGTCGTCCCACCAGGACTCGTCACACGCTTTCTTAGTGTGGCGGGTTTTTCATTTGTCTCTTTCAGCATTGCTACAGCTCCATCTAATGTTTGTAAGATCAGCGCGTTCGCTTGCTCTTGTGGTAAACCGATTTTCTGTGCGGCATGTTGCAATGCTTCGGTGACAAAGTAGATGTAAGCAGGTCCGCTTCCTGATAACGCAGTCACGGCATGCATCTGGTCATCCTCCATTACCTCGACAGTTCCAATTGCTTCAAACAATGCTTTTACAAAGTGTAAGTTCGATTCTATAACTGTAGGCGTGTGACTCATAACCGTAGCACTTTTCCCAATAGTAGCGGATGTATTCGGCATAATACGCACAATTGGATGGCCAGGAAAGGCATGAGTCAAGACCTCTAAATCAATACCAGCTATCACCGACAATACAGTTACATGCTTTGGGAGCAGAGGCTGAATCGCCTGGAAGGCTTGCTGAGCATCTTTTGGCTTCATCGCAAGCACAACATACTCTGCATCCTCTAAGCATGTTGGATGATCTTTCATGAGCTCAATTTTGTATTTTGTTTGTAGGTCTGTGAGCGCTTGATCATCACTCTTATTGGTCACGTACAACGAAAGAGGAGGAAGTTTGGGAGAGTTCACCCACCCGCTAATAATCGCTTCTGCCATTGCACCAGCTCCAAAAAACACAATCTTCATGGAAAACGCCTCCTCAAGTATAATGATTCGAATTATAGAGTTGTCCGTCTAACTTGTCAATGCTACTAGTGACGTCATATTGCATTCATAGTACACTATGAATAACCATTCATTTTAGGAGGCCCAAAATGATTCATACACTAACACTTCCGACTCCTTTTGCTGTTGGAGATGTGCACAGCTATTTGCTTAAAGGGGACTCCTTGACACTTTTTGATGTCGGTCCAAAAACGGAACAAGCTAGGCAACTACTAGAGGCCCAGCTGAAAGATCTAAACGTGGCTCCAGCTGATATCGAACAAGTCGTGTTAACGCATCATCATCCAGACCATTCCGGTTGGACAGAGCTCTTTGAGAATGCCTCGTTGCTGGGTCATGCATACAATGATGTGTGGTTTAAACGAGATCAAGCATTTTTTTCCTATCACGACGATTTCTACCTTGAACAATTAAAAGAGGAAGGCGTTCCAGAACACTATCATCAATGGATTGAAAAGATGAGACGACCAATCCAATTGATGGGAAATCGTCCTTTAGATGGTATTCTTCAAGACGGTGAAAAGTTACCAGGACATCCGGACATCATGGTGCTCGAAACACTTGGACACGCCCAAAGTCAATTATCTTTTTACAATGAAAAGACAAACTGGATGATCGGTGGGGACCACGTGATTGCACATATTTCTTCGAATCCATTGATTGAACCACCCCTCTTAAAATCATCCGGACGACCGAAAGCATTGCTGCAGTATAATGCTTCTTTAAAACGTATGCTCGATTATCCGGTAGAGCAAATCTACAGTGGGCATGGAGATGTTGTAAAAGATGTGCACCCGCTCATTACATACCGCCTCGAGAGACAGCATCAGAGAGCGATGCACGTCCAAACTTTGCTAGGAGATGAATCACTCTCCATCTTTGAATTGACGAAGCGTCTCTTTCCAAAAGTTTACGAAAAAGAACTTGGATTGACCCTGTCTGAGACAATCGGGCAAGTCGACTATCTTTCGGATCTTTCACTAGTAGAAGAAGTGACGAGTGAAGGGGTGATTTATTATCGTAATGCCTAAAAAAGTACTAGTGACAGGCGGTACTAGTGGTCTTGGTCTCTACGTCACGCATCAACTAGTAAAAAGAGGATACAAAGTGACGGTAACAGGGCGTAATGCAGAGGCACTTGCTGATTTACAAACAGTCGGAGTTCGTGCGGTGGCATGGAATATGACGCTGCAACATGAACAGACAGACTGGCCACTTGAATTACTTGAAACAGATTATGATGTTGTGGTCATCAATGCGGGGGTGGGATTTTTTAAAACACACGACACGCTAACACCTGAGGAAATTCGTGAAATGCTAGTGATCAATGTAGAACTACCGATGTTGCTTGCTCGCTACCATAGTCCGTTCATGCAACAAAAGAACAAGGGGCTGTTACTTTTCATCGGTTCACTAGCAGGTCGAATGGCCTCACCTAAAGCAAGTGTGTATGCTGCCTCAAAACACGCGTTAACTGGTTACGTTCAAGGTCTTCGCATGGAGCTGATGGACTCAGGAGTGGACGTTAGTATCGTGCAGCCAGGACCAATCGATACACCCTTTATCGATAAAACAGATCAATCAGGTGGTTATAAAAAAGCGCTAGGAAAACACATTCTCTCAATTGAACAAGTGGGAGACATTGTCATGCAGCAGCTTGACTCTCCAAAAGGAGAAGTACTAGTACCTGGTCATCTTGGTGCGGGTGCAAAGCTTGCGCAACTTGCCCCGCTGCTATTTGAACGGTACGGTAAACGCATATACGCAAAAAAGTAGAGAGCCGAGGCCCTCTACTTTTTTTATTTCAACCCAATGGTTGCTTTAACATCGACTTCGGCATATTTTTTCAAATCAGCACGTTGCCCAACGAGTGTTCCGATCCATCCTCCTAAGAAACCAGCTGGCACGGAAACAAGTGCAGGGTTTGTAAGAGGGAAGAGAGGTTCACCAGTGAATAGCATGGACCCATCTGCCGCCCATAAGTTCGGGCTTAAAATTACAAGGACAAGTGCTGTCACAAGACCTGTAACAATAGCAGCCAGTGCACCTGTTGTTGAGAAACGCTTCCAGTAGATGGTGTAAATAATCACCGGCAGGTTAGCGGATGCTGCAATACAGAAAGCAAGAGACACAAGGAATGCAACGTTCATGTTTTGAGCGCCAAGTGCCAAAATAATCGAGATAACAGAAACTGCGATCGATGCACTACGTGCTGCAATCATCTGCTCTTTTTCAGTCACTTTTCCTTTTTTAATGATTTGTCCATACAAGTCATGTGCAAATGCAGAGGCGCCGGAAAGCACAAGCCCTGCTACTACAGCTAAGATGGTTGCAAATGCGACAGCCGATACAAAGGATAGCAACAAGTCGCCACCGAGTGCTTCTGCAAGGAGAGGAGCTGCCATATTTCCAGCTGCATTTGCTGCTACAATCTGTTCAGAACCTACAAATGCCGCTGCGCCAAAGCCCAGGAAAATCGTCAAGATGTAGAAAATTCCTACAATCCACGTTGCATAGACGACAGAACTGCGTGCGGTTTTTGCATCTTTTACTGTAAAGAAACGCATCAAGATGTGCGGTAGCCCTGCTGTACCTAGTACAAGGGCAATCATCATAGAGATTGTATCAATTCCATTTGTATAGCGAACACCTGGGTGTAAATATGCTTCCCCGTGTGCTGTCGCTGTTTTCATCTCCGAGAACATCCCTAAGATGTTGAAGTTGAATTTCCAGAGAACGAGGAAAGAGATCACAACTGTTCCGACCATCAAAAGAACAGCTTTGATAATCTGGACCCAGCTGGTTGCAGCCATTCCACCGAACAATACATAAATTGTCATCATAGTACCGACAATCAAAACAGCAATCCAATAATCAATGCCAAGAAGTAATTGAATAAGTGCACCGGCACCTACTAACTGTGCAATCATATAAAAAAGTACGATGGTGATTGTGCTGACCGCTGCTGCGCCCCGTACTTTTTTCTGATTGAAGCGCGCAGCAATCATATCAGCAAGTGTGTAGCGACCAAGATTTCGTAATGGTTCCGCTACGATGTATAAAACAACAAGGTAGGCAACCAAATAGCCGATGGAGAAGAAGAATCCGTCGAAGCCAAATAATGCAATAGCTCCTGCAATTCCTAAGAAAGACGCGGCCGATAAGTAATCTCCGGCGATGGCGATTCCATTTTGCCATCCTGTCAGGCCACCTCCTGCAGTATAGAATTCACTGGCAGAGTTCGTGCGCTTTGAAGCAAGATATGTAACGTATAAGGTCAACCCGACGATAGCAACGAAGAAAAAGATTCCTACTCCACTCATCGTGTCACCTCACCAACTGCATCTTCTTTGATCTTTTCGGCCTCTTTATCAAAGCCATTTGCTTTTTTAACGTAGATCATGCAAAGTGTCCAGGTCATAATAAACAACAGGAATGAATAAATCCATACAAGTGAAATATCACCAATTACAGGGGTGTTTAAAATCGTCGTGTACGAAGTCAGGATGGGCAATGCTAGATACGCTGTTAAAAAGAAAATCGAAATACCTACTATGAATTTGTTTTTTCGTTTCTTGAGAGATTTGAAGTTATTCTGTTCAGAAATCTCTTCATATGGATACTCTCGGGTGTAACCGCTTTCTTTGATAGGTTCCATAAACTGCCTCCTTTTCTATAATGATTCAGTATAATGAATAATTAATCAGAAAACAATGAATAGTTCAAAAACAGAACCTTCTACTTACTTTGAATTCAAGGGTTGGTACTATAGGCCGATATTACTAAAAAATTGCAATAAAAAACCCTCACAACCATCATGTGAGGGAAAGAACTTAAAAACCGCGTTCGTAGGCTTTTGGCGGTACGACAGAACCTGTTAATTGTTCTTGTGCATGAAGGGCCCAATATGGATCACGGAGTAATCCGCGACCAATTGCAACAAATTCTGCATCGCCTTCTGCAATTACTTTTTCTGCTAAGATTGCATCTTCTAAACGCCCTACAGCAATCACAGGAAGTTCGAAAGCTTTTTTATACGCACGTGCAAACCCAACTTGGTAACCAGGTTCATTCGATGGCTTTTTCTGTCCAGGAGGTGCTTCACCACCACTTGAAATATGAAATACATCCACCCCTGCTTCTTTATAACGTTGTGCAATGTCTAGTGCGTGCTCCAAATCATAGCCGCCATCCATATACTCTATCGCTGACATTCGGAAGATAAGCGGCATGTCTGCTGGCATGACCGATTTGACTGCTTGAATCACTTCGACTCCAAAGCGGGCAAGGTCAATTCCATACTCATCCTGTCGCTTGTTGATAGCTGGAGAATGGAACTGGTGGATCAAATACCCATGTGCGCCGTGCAGCTCAATCGCATCATACCCAGCTGCTATCGCGCGTTCAGTTGCCTTTTTAAATTTGTTTACCATCTCGTGTACTTCTTCCGTCGAAAGGGAACGAGGGGTTTTCCAGTCCGCATCCGTTGTTACGGGAACTGTAGAAGAGGAGACCGGTTGTACAGCATCTGTTGCTTTGCGTCCAGCGTGTGCAATCTGGGCGGCAATTTTTGCTCCATTTTTCTTTACACAGGAAACAAGGCGAGCATGTGATTCAATATGTGCATCGTCCCATAATCCTAAATCACGATTTGTGATGCGTCCGTCTGGTTCGACATCTGTCATTTCGACGATAACGAGCCCGACGCCGCCGACCGCACGCGATGTGTAGTGCACAAGATGCCAGTCCTCAGGGTGACCATCCTCTGCCTCAACAGAATACTGACACATTGGTGCCATGATCACTTTATTTTTAAGCTCGAGTTTACCAAGCTTTGCAGGTTCAAATAATTTCGACATATCTCATCACCTTTCTCGGGTATGTTGTTATTATTCCGCATTCTATGAACTTTTTCAAAGATTAGCTACCGAATTTTCAGAAATCACTTATAATAGGGAGAAACTGGAGGTGTCTGAATGAAAGTGCAGTTAAATAACATCCCGAAAAAAGAAAATACGTTATCAAAAGAAGACTATAAGGTGGAACTGAAAAAACTACAATATCATCTGTTAAGTTTGCAACTCACACTCCGCAAACAGCAAGTCGGTTTGATTTTTGTATTCGAAGGAATGGACGCTGCAGGAAAAGGCGGCGCCATCAAACGATTGACAGAGCGACTTGATCCCCGTGGATTTATCGTGCATCCCATTTCTGCATCTCGTCCACACGAAAAACGGTATCATTATATGCACCGCTTTTGGCGAAAATTGCCGATGCATGGACAAATCAGCATTTTCGACCGCTCTTGGTACGGCAGAGTATTAGTGGAACGCATCGAGAAATTTGCAACGAAGCAAGAATGGAAGCGTGCATATAATGAAATCAATGAGTTTGAACGGCTATTGAGTGATGAGGATTATATTCTCGTCAAATACTGGCTTCAAATTTCAAATGATGAACAACTCAGCCGCTTCATCAAACGAAAAAACGATCCTTTCAAACAGTGGAAATTAACAGACGAAGATTGGCGTAATCGGGACAAATGGGACCAGTATGTAGAAGCAGCACAAGACATGTTGGAAAAAACCGATTCAGAGCACGCCCCATGGTTTGTTGTGGCAGCTGATGACAAAAAACATGCACGGTTGCAAGTTTTGAAGAAGGCAATTGATACCATCGAAGCGGAATTGTCTCGCCGTGGAATCGAGTTTCCACCGATTCATGACAAAGAGCTGTCACAAATTATTGGTGAATAAACAATTAAAGTGTTGTATTTTTATAACCTCCATGCTAGTATATGCATATTGATAAATCATTATGCATAAAAATACATGGAGGTTTTTAGTATGAAAAAAGTTGTCTTAGCGTACTCCGGTGGTCTAGATACATCGGTTGCCATTACATGGTTGAAGGAGCAAGGATATGAAGTAGTGGCTGTCTGCCTAGATGTTGGGGAGGGTAAGGACCTCGATTTTATTAAAGAAAAAGCATTGCTTGTCGGAGCCACTGAGAGCTACGTGATTGATGCGAAAGAAGAGTTTGCGACGGAATATGCACTTACGTCTATGCAGGCTCATACATGGTACGAGCAAAAGTACCCACTTGTCTCTGCACTTTCTCGTCCTCTAATTGCAAAAAAATTAGTCGAAGTAGCAGAGCAGGTCGGAGCAACTGCCGTTGCACACGGATGTACAGGTAAAGGAAACGACCAAGTACGTTTTGAAGTTTCGTTCCAGGCCCTTGCACCACACCTAGAAGTAATTGCTCCGGTACGTGAGTGGTCATGGAGCCGTGATGAAGAGATTGCCTACGCAAAAGAAAAGAACATTCCAATTCCTATTAATCTCGATAGCCCGTTCTCCATCGATCAAAACTTATGGGGACGTGCTAACGAATGTGGCATTCTAGAAGATCCGTGGGCGGCACCACCTGAAGACGCATACGATTTAACGAATGCACTTGAAAACACACCGGATACACCGGATGTGATTGAGATTGAATTTAAACAAGGAGTCCCTGTCGCGTTGAACGGGCAAGAGTATCTCTTGAGCGATTTGATTCAAGAATTAAACAAAGTGGCTGGTAAACATGGTGTTGGACGTATCGATCACGTCGAAAACCGTTTAGTTGGTATTAAATCACGTGAAGTGTATGAGATTCCAGGAGCGCACACACTTTTAGTGGCGCATAAGGAGTTAGAAGATATCACACTTGTCAAAGAGCTTGCACATTTTAAGCCGGTGATGGAGAAAAAATTGACAGAACTCATCTATGAGGGACTTTGGTTCTCGCCACTTCGCACGGCATTACAAGCATTTTTGAAAGAAACGCAACAGTACGTGAACGGAACGGTTCGTGTGAAATTGTTCAAAGGGCATGCGATTGTCGAAGGCCGTAAATCTCCAAATTCATTGTATGATGAAAAGCTTGCGACGTACTCAACAGACGATGCATTCAATCACGCTTCGGCAGTCGGTTTCATCGAACTATGGGGTCTTCCAACAAAAGTACATGCAGTCGTGAACAAACAACAGGAGCAGAAGGTGACAGTATGACGAAATTGTGGGGAGGGCGCTTTCAACAGACGGCAGAGGAATGGGTCGATGATTTTGGTGCATCGATCCACTTTGACCAAGCGCTCGTTTTAGAAGATATTACTGGAAGCCTTGCACATGTTCAGATGCTGGCAGAGCAAAGCATTCTATCGCGCAGTGACGCGGAGAAAATCATGGACGGACTTCTAACGCTTCAAGAGAAAGCAAAAAATGGAGAACTTACTTTTTCTGTTGCTCAAGAAGATATCCATTTGAATCTAGAGAAACATTTGATCGATTTGATTGGTCCAGTCGGCGGGAAGCTTCACACAGGACGCAGTCGAAATGATCAAGTCGCTACGGACATGCATCTCTATTTAAAAACACGTACGGAAGAAATCATTGTGCTTATCGAAGACTTTCAAAAGCAATTGGTTTCTCAAGCCGAGCAGCATATTGAAACGATTGCACCAGGATATACGCACCTGCAGCGAGCCCAACCGATTTCTTTTGGTCATCACTTGATGACATATTTTTGGATGCTTGAACGTGACAAAGCGCGTTTTCAAGATGGCTTGAAGCGTACGGACTTGTCGCCACTTGGTGCCGGTGCACTCGCTGGCACGACATTTCCGATTGACCGTGAACGCACAGCAGAATTATTAGGTTTTTCCGGTGTCTACGAAAACAGTTTAGACGCTGTCAGTGATCGTGATTTCATCGTTGAATTTTTGAGTGCTTCGTCACTTCTCATGACGCATCTTTCTCGTCTTGCCGAAGAAATCATTTTGTGGTCGAGCCAGGAGTTTTCATTTATTGAATTATCGGATGCGTTCTCAACAGGGTCGAGCATCATGCCGCAAAAGAAAAATCCGGATATGGCAGAACTGATCCGTGGGAAGACGGGACGTGTGTACGGGAATCTCTTTGGGTTACTGACCGTGTTGAAAGGATTGCCGCTCGCCTACAACAAAGATATGCAAGAAGATAAAGAGGGAATGTTCGATACAGTTCAAACTGTCACAGGTTCATTGAAGATTTTTGCTGGAATGATTCAGTCGATGACAGTGCGCACGGAAACGTTAGAAGCTGCTGTCGAATCGGATTTCTCCAATGCGACAGAGCTTGCAGATTATCTGGCAGCAAAAGGTATGCCGTTTCGTGAAGCGCATGACGTGACCGGGCGTCTCGTGTTTTATTGCATCCAGCAAGGCATTTTCTTAAAAGATGTGCCACTTGCAACATATAAAGACTACTCGTCTTTAATTGAAGACGATATCTTTACAGCACTTGCACCGCGCGAGGCCGTCCGCCGCCGTAACTCACTTGGTGGAACAGGCTTTGAGCAAGTCGGTCTTCAAATTCAGAAGGCAAAGGCGTTACTTTAAGTTTTTAAAACTCCTCCAGAAAGAAGACGGGAAGGGTGAGGTGCTTGTCCCCGCTATTCTTTTAGTCTTTGAACTCCTCCAGTTTGAACTCCTCCAGAAAGAAAGATGGGAGGTGAGGTGCCTGTTTTAGACTCAATTCTGGCAGATGATGAGACTCAGTTCGAGACGAAGTCGAAGAAGTGTGGCTCTTCAACTGCCAAGCTAGAATTGTGGCTGTGACAGGCTCCGTATGAAAAGAAAAAAGCACAACGATAGAAATTTCTTCTTCAACCCGAGGTTCGATTCTGTCAAAGAAATAAAAACCAACAGTGGCCGATTCGCTTTTTGAGCGAATCGGCCACTATTCTTCTTAGTTCTCCACATAATCAACCTCAGATAGCAGACCAAACACATATCGGTACTTCTTTTTACTGAGAAGTTGCAAACACTCATAAATTCGAGTCGGCTCTGCCTCTACCTTTATATCTAGATACTCAAGCATTCTCTATGTGAGTATCTTGGGGCGGGCTGTGCTAACGCAAGGCCCGATTCATTGTTCGTATAATCACAGTCTAGGACAGCAAGTTTAGACAAACAGACAAGTTACTTTTCAGATCTCTACACACTTAAGAGTCCTCTACATTTAAATTCATCCAAAAAGTAAGACGGGGGGTGAGGTGCCTGTTTTAGACTCAATTCTGGCAGATGATGAGACTCAGTTCGAGACGGAGTCGAAGAACTGTGGCTCGTCAGCTGTCGATCTAGAATTGTGGCTGTGACAGGCTCCGTATATCTTAATCTAAGATAGTGCTAACAAATTTTGAGCCTCAATGGTCTATCTGCACTTCCAAACACCTCCTAATTTTACTTTACACCTAGTAAAGCGCTTACCGAATAGGTAAAATGAAAGGGAATACATACAAAACTATCAACAAGAATGAGGTATACTAGATGATCAATTTTCAAGACAAAGTAAGCTTTATCTGGTCAATCGCTGAAGTATTACGCGGACCATACAAACCAGAAGATTACGGAAAAGTGATTTTACCACTTGCCGTATTACGCCGCTTTGACTGCGTACTTGAGAGCACAAAAGAAGACGTACTAGCTTCTAAGAAACAATATGAAAACCTTGCCGAAGAAGCACGTGAACAAGTACTAACTCGTGTTTCAAAACAAAACTTCTTCAATACAAGTAACTATGATTTCAATAAACTTCTTTCGGATTCAGATAACATCGCAGACAATTTACGTGATTATATCCGTGGATTCTCGAAAGTAGCTCGCGACATCATGGATCACTTTGATTTCGATCGGCAAATCGAGAAGTTAGAGAAGAACAATCTTCTCTATTTAACAATCAAGCGTTTTAGTGAGATTGATTTGCACCCTGAAGTCGTTTCCAATGTGGAGATGGGTTACGTTTTTGAAGAACTAATCCGCCGTTTTAACGAGAATGCTGAAGCAGGGGATCACTACACACCTCGTGAAGTAATTACACTGATGACAAACCTTTTATTTCTTCATGATGACTCATCAATCTTAAGTAAACCTGGTCTTACTCAAACTCTCTATGATTGTGCAGCGGGAACTGGAGGAATGGGTTCAGTTGCGCAGGAGTATCTTCATAAGAAAAACCCTACTGCTCATCTAGAATTTTTTGGTCAAGAAATTAATGACGAATCTTATGCTATTTGTAAAGCAGACTTATTAATAAAAGGTGAAGATGCAAGCAATATTCGTCTTGGAAACACCTTAACTAATGATCAGTTTGCAAATGAAACATTTGACTATTTAATCAGTAACCCTCCGTATGGAGTGGACTGGAAATCGCATGAAAAAATAATTAATGATGAATCTGAGACGCTTGGATTTAAAGGTCGATTTGGCCCAGGAACACCTCGAACAAGTGATGGACAACTTTTGTTCCTACTACACTTACTTTCTAAAATGAAACCTGTATCTGCCGAGAATCCTCAAGGATCACGTTTAGCCATTATTATGAACGGCTCTCCACTTTTTACAGGTGATGCAGGTTCCGGTGAGAGTGAAATTCGTAGATACGTTTTAGAAAATGATTTAGTTGAGGGCATTGTCGCTCTACCAAATGATTTGTTCTACAATACCGGAATCGCGACCTATATCTGGATTTTGACAAATAACAAAGCACCTTTAACAAAAGGAAAAGTTCGATTAGTCAACGCAGTAGGGTTTTCAAAGAAGATGAAAAAGTCGATGGGTAGTAAACGAAATGAAATTACGGATAATCAAATTGACGAGATTGTGAAATTATATGGTGATTTTCAAGAACATGAGCACGTGAAAATCTTTGATAATGAAGACTTCGGATATTCAAAGATTACAGTAGAACGTCCACTACGACTTAATTTCCAAACTTCAGAAGAGCGAATTGCTCGTGTGCTCGAACAAAAAGCATTTAGTAATCTAGCTACTTCGAAGAAAAAAGGAGATGCGGGGCACTTCGAAATTGAAGAAGGCAAGAAACTGCAGACTCAAATTGTTTATGTGCTTCGTCAACTCGACCAAGACAAACTGTATAAAAATAGAGAAGAATTCACTTCAATTTTAAAACAAGCATTTAAAGATGCCGGAATCTCAGTTTCTGCTCCTGTTTTAAAAGCTATCCTTTCTGGCTTATCTGAAAAGGATGAATCTGCAGACATCTGCATGAAAAACAAAACGGACCAAGAACCAGATTCTGACCTGCGAGACACGGAAAGTGTGCCTCTAAAAGAAGACATACAAGAATACTTTACAAGTGAAGTTCTTCCACACGTCCCTGACGCATGGATCGATGAATCGAAGACCAAGGTTGGCTACGAAATCCCATTCATACGTCGATTCTACAAATACACGGCGCTACGAAGCTCAACAGAAATCATGGATGAAATTCGTGCATTAGAAGCGGAAATTGCGGAGCAGTTGAAGAAGGTGATGGGATGATTGAACAAAAATCAAAATGGTTTGGATCTATTCCGAAAGAGTGGAGTGTTACCAGTTTAAAAAAGGCTATATCATTAGCCTACAGATACCCTACTTATTATGGGATTGATTATGTAGATGATGGTATTTTAGAGGTTAGGGGAGAAATGTTAAGAACTGACGGGCAAATTTCTTTAGAAAATTCAAGCCCAAGATATATATCTTTAGAAACTTCAAACAGATTCCCTTTAACTATATTAGAAAAAGGAGATTTAGTAATTTCTGTACGAGGTACTATTGGTAAAGTAGGAATAGTAGATGAAGATATAGCCGGTAGCAATATTACAGCAAATCTATTGCGTCTAAAAATCATAAAGAAGCTATTTGTTCCGGAATATCTTTTTTGGTTGATTAGAAACCATGTTTTTCTCGCTCATTTAAATAATGTTTCCGATTCAACTACTATAAAAACAATAACTTTACCTACCTTTTTATCGATTGAAATTCCTTCTCCTACTTTATTGGTTCAAAATAAGATTGTGAAGTATCTAAATCAAAAAGTCCAAAGTATAGATAATATAGTGGTTCAGAAGCAAAATTTAATAAATCTTTTAGAACAACAACGTCAATCGCTCATCACCGAAGCTGTCACCAAAGGCTTAAATCCAAATGTGAAAATGAAAGATTCGGGTGTGGAGTGGATCGGGGCGATTCCAGAGCATTGGGAAGTAAATAGAATTAGTTATATTTCCCGTGTTAAAGCTAGACTGGGTTGGAAAGGGTTAAAAGCAGAAGAATATGTAGATGAAGGTTATGGTTTTCTTTCCACACCAAATATAAAAAATAGAGAAATTGATTTCAAAAACATTAATTTCATATCCGAAGAGCGGTTTCTAGAATCTCCAGAGATAATTTTAGAACAGAATGATGTCCTGTTGGCTAAAGACGGTAGTACGTTAGGAATTGTTAATATTGTTCGTGAATTACCGATCCCTTCCACAGTAAATAGTTCCATTGCCGTTATACGTCCTAAAGAAACTATCACCGGAGTTTATCTACACTATTATCTAAAGTCTAAACCAATGCAAGATACTATAAACCAAATCAAAGGTGGAATGGGAGTTCCTCATTTGTTCCAAGCAGATATAAATAAATTTAAAGTAACTTTACCTCCTGTCTATGAACAATATGAAATTACTAATTTTTTGGATACTGAAATCTTGAAATTAGAAAAACTAGTAACTGACATTAAAGGCCAAATCGAAAAACTAAAAGAATACCGCCAATCCCTAATCTATGAAGCAGTGACTGGGAAGATCGATGTGACTGAGATGGAACTTGAAGAAGTGAGGTGACGATATGGCAATCGATGCGTCTGAAAAAGGATTCGAAGAAAATATTGAACAGGAACTCTGTGCTGTAGGATATAAAACGCGGAAGCTCGAAGGAACTGCTAGTAGCTTGTTTAAAGAACATGCACTTGACGTTGAAGAACTGTTTCAATTCCTAGAGCAAACTCAGGCCAAGTCTATACGTATATTGGAAAAGAGCTATGGTGTCGACTATCAGCAGCATATATTAAAGCGCATCAAAGATCAGCTTCATAACCGTGGTCTAGTAGAATGTTTACGAAAAGGTATACAAGATAGAGGTGTCACACTTCGTCTTGCATACAACAAACCACCAACGGACATGAACCAAATGCTGAACGAACTGTACCAAATGAATCGCTTTCGAGTTTCCCGACAAGTATTCTATAGCGACAAACACACGAACAGCTTAGATATGGTTTTACTGCTTAACGGAATACCTGTTGTTGTGATGGAGTTAAAAAATCAGTTCACGAATCAAACGGTAGAACATGCAATGAAGCAGTTAAAATTTGATCGCAATCCGAATGAACCGCTCTTTAAATTCAATGAACGAGTGGCGGTTTATTTCGCTGTGGATACAGATGAAGTATTCATGACAACAAGACTCGCCAAAGACAAAACCTACTTCTTGCCATTTAACCAGGGCAATCAAGGAGGAAAAGGAAACCCGCTTAGTTATGGGGAAACTTACCGAA
Organism: Chryseomicrobium imtechense; assembly: GCF_041475995.1. Lineage (NCBI taxonomy): Bacteria > Bacillati > Bacillota > Bacilli > Caryophanales > Caryophanaceae > Chryseomicrobium > Chryseomicrobium imtechense. The sequence continues at coordinate 290,719 of NZ_JBGOBM010000002.1, forward strand.
CACATTATTTATGGGATACTATCCTGACTCCAGACAGCATACTGGATATTTTATTCCGATTTATCTTTGTGAAAAAAGACGACATTCTAGACTCGGATGGCAGACTACTACATACAAGAGAAATGCTGATTTTTCCACGCTATCATCAATTAGATGTAGTAAGGAAGTTAGAGCATGACGTTAAAGAGAAGTCTGTTGGTGTGAATTATTTGATCCAACACTCTGCAGGGTCTGGGAAGACAAACTCAATTTCGTGGTTATCCCATCGCTTAGCTAAGCTACATAATGAAGACAATGAAGCGGTATTTAGCAGCGTCATCGTCATTACAGATCGTCGCGTTCTAGATAAGCAGCTTCAAGATGCTGTGTACCAGCTTGAGCACAAAGCGGGTATGGTCGAGCGAATCAACGAAGACTCTGACCAATTAGCGCGTGCCATCAACAGCGAAACACGAATCATCATCACTACACTTCAAAAGTTCCCGTTCATTTTAGAGAAAGTTGCGGGACTAGAACGAAAAAAATATGCGGTCATCATAGATGAAGCGCATTCTTCACAAGGTGGGAAAGCCTCGACTGCTTTGACCAATGCGTTATCCGATAAAACATTAGAAGCGGCCTATGAAGAAGATAGGATTGCTGAAGAAAATCTAGATGACACGGATGAAAAGATTGTGGAAGCCATTTTAAAGAGTGGAAAACAAGATAATGTTTCGTTCTTTGCCTTCACAGCCACACCTAAACCAAAAACACTTGAGAAGTTCGGTACTTTAAATCCCGAAGGAAAGCCGCATGCCTTTCATGAGTATACGATGCGTCAAGCTATCGAGGAAGGCTTTATTTTAGATGTGCTAGAAAACTATACGACGTATCAGACATTTTGGAAAATCGCGAAGACTGTTGATGATGATCCAGAAGTATCTCAAAAACAAGCAACCAAAAAACTTGCGCAGTACGTATCATTACACCCACATAGCATAGCTCAGAAGACAGAAATCATTATTGAACACTATCGTAACTTTGTGCAACGTAAAATTGGTGGGCGAGCAAAAGCGATGGTTGTTACAGCTAGTCGACTTCATGCTGTTCGCTACAAAATTGCATTCGATAAATACATCGAGGCGATGGGCTACACAGACTTGAAAACTGTCGTTGCATTCTCAGGGACAGTAACCGATGGAGAAATACCCTACACTGAACCAGGTATGAATAATTTTTCAGAACGAGAACTGCCTACGAAATTCAATTCCGATGAATTTAAAGTTTTACTAGTTGCTGAAAAATATCAAACCGGATTTGATGAGCCGCTCCTTCATACCATGTATGTCGACAAGCCGCTTAGTGGAATCAAAGCTGTGCAAACGTTATCTCGACTTAATAGGACATGTCCTGGAAAAGAAGATACGTTTATTTTGGACTTTGTTAACGACCCAGATGAGATTAAGGCTTCATTCCAGCCATATTATGAGTCAACGAGTCTGTCTGAAGTGACGGACCCGAATATTTTATATGACATGCAAGCAGAAATTGATACTTACCAACTTTTCACCACTGAAGAAATGCAAGCAGTGAATGAACTTGAAGTAGCTGGTGGACCTCAGAAATCTGTGAAGGCGCAACAGACTTTGAATGCCATCATCGACCATGGAGTAGAACGTTTTAAAAGGCTTTCAGAAGAAGAACAATTTGCGTTTAAAGATGTAACTTTGAAATTCACTCGTACTTATAGCTTTGTGCTTCAAGTGGTCACATTTATCGATTTAGGTCTTCATAAGAATTATATTTACTTGAACTACTTGCTGCGTAAATTGCCAAGAAGTGCTGTAGATAGAGATGTCTATTTAGCTGATGATGTTGCTCTTGAATACTACCGTAACCAAAAAGTATTTGAAGGTAGCATTGAGCTTGAAAAAACTGGTGGTTCTGAACTTGATCCACAAAAACATGGTGCTGGCGGGGCAGTAGAAGACGAGAAAGTTCGCTTGTCTTCGATTCTCGAAAAGCTAAACGACCGATTTGGTACAGAGTTTTCAGAGACTGACTATCTATCACGTGAACAAGTGAAAGAAGATATTTTAAATAGTGATGACATTCGTCAAAAAGCTAAAAACAATACAAAAGAAAACTTTAAGTTTGCATTTGAACGTACCTTTATGGACTTTGTCATTGATCGTATGAACACTAACCAAGACTTCTTCATGAAAATCCTTGAGAACCCTGAATTTAAAGCCTATATCATGGAGGATATGATGAATGAAGTGTATGGTGAGGTGAATTCATAATATGAAAAGTTCAAACAGTCATGTGCCGAAAAATATTGTGTTTTTTGAAGATAAAGAGGCAATGCTCAATAATGATGTTATAGAATTTGACGATAAACAACTAACCCAAATTAAACAGATTTCAAGTGCACATACTAAATTTGAACTGAATGAAATGGATAATGGCTTCAATTTAAAAGACCTAACGTCAGAATAAAAAGCAACCATTCTTCAAGAAAAGAAGAACATTGTAATTTCTGGAAAAGAAGACCCCCAAGAACTATTCGATAAAAAATTGGTTTATCTTACTTTTCATGCTCTTGAGCGTAGCTTCCAACGAGTTCAACAGGAAGTTGCGAATATGGATATTTATATTATTGAGAAAATTATCGAGTCTAATAAAGTTCTGAAAGCACAATACAAAGGGTTCCCTCAACTTTCTTACACACTTCAAACAAAAAATGAAAGTGAAAAATTTAATTCTAGTATTAGCTTTGTCATTCATAATGGGATCGCACGCAATATTAGGGTAATAACCGTTAGTTTGACAGAATTTAGTGATACTAACACTTTAGGTAAGTCGCGTTCTAATCAATATATAAGTGATAATCCATTATTAAAAGAGCTTTTGGAGCGACTCTCTACAGATTAAATTCTAACTGTGTGGGTATGAAATATAGTATAATTACTTAAAATAACAAAGTAAGGGGTGAGACATCATGCGTACTACTTTATCGAAGAGTTCTTCTGCTAAGGAGGAAAAAAGGTTGGCACCGGATATACCGATAGTAAAAGATTTAGTTTGGAAAATCTCTGGTACAGAGTACACTATAAAAAATGTCCCTGCCTATGAAATGAATGCCGATGGTCGTGAATTTGTAGATATGAAAATTGTTAATCTTTTATCAATGGTTAGAAATCTTATGTATGCGGATGAAATACCTCATACTGTAGATTTCAATGATATTGCCGATTTAGTCTAAACTCTATCCCATGAACTTTTTAAGTTCATGGGACTTTTTCTTTTTATACGGAGCCTGTCACAGCCACAATTCTAGAGCGGCAGTTCAGGAGCCACACTTCTTCGACTCCGTCTCGAACTGAGTCTCCAGAACTACCAGAATTGAGTCTAAAACAGGCACCTCACCCGGGGTCTTCTTTTCTTGAGGAGTTTTAAATGACAGCCACCAGAAAAAATATGTATTCTCAAAAGTTACTTGTCTGTTTCTCTCAACTCGCTGTCTTATACTGTGGCTATCAGCTCGATGAATCGGGCTTTGCGTTAGCACAGCCCGGCAGAATCTAGATGTGTAGGACACCACTCTAGAAATTTTGTGAATATCGGACGGCGCAAGTGAGGCGCACTTTGTCTCGATTGTGGCGTCCGATATTCGCAGGGATTTCTGGTGTCCGAAACTTGATTGCACTTTGCGATGTTTAAGATCAACTAGAGGCAAAGCCGAATCGAATTAGTGATTGAATACAACTTCTCAATAAAAAGAAGTGCTGATAGACGTTTGATCTGTTGTCAGAGGTTGATTGTTTATGGCAGTATAAAAATGTAGTGTTTGGCAGTTAATTCATGCAGCCTCGTAAGAGGCTGCAAAAGAAAAGAAAAGCCACTTGTCAGCATCTCTCCATACAATTAAACTCTCTGATATTGGGCTAACAATATTCAGGGAGGTACA